>JALTNO010000368.1 GCA_027000645.1 Paracoccaceae bacterium
GTGCCCGCCATCCGGCAGGTGGCCGGGGGCCATTCGATCAAGTGCCACCTGAGCGACGAACACCTGTCCGCGATGGAACCGGTCATCAGGATCGCCGCCGAGTGACGGCCATGTGCCGCGGGCAGGACGGTGGCGGGCCCTGTCATGACGGGGCGGGTCTTGCGAAAAGGCGCCGTCTCCCGCCTTCCCCGGGGCATGGCACGGAGGATGCATCGCCATGGGCCAGAGATTTCTCACGACGGCGCAGGCACGGGCCTTCTATGACCGGTTCGGCGCCCGGCAGGATTCACAGGCCTTCTACGAAGACCCTGCGCTGGAATGCCTGCTGGCCCATGGCTCCTTCGGGTCGGCCCGGCATGTGTTCGAGTTCGGCTGCGGAACCGGGCGCCTTGCGGAAATGATCCTGACCCGGGCCCTGCCCGGCCAGGCCCGGTATTCGGGCTGCGACATCTCGGAGACGATGATCGGGCTGGCCCGCGCCCGGCTGGAACGGTTCGGGGATCGCGTGACGCTTTGGCAAAGCGACGGGCCGCCCGACTTCTCGCCCACGGGGACGGAGATCGACCGGGTGGTTTCGACCTATGTGCTCGACCTGCTGCCGGACGCGCAGATCGCCGCCTTCCTGAACGAGGCCGCCCGCGCGCTGGTGCCCGGCGGGCTGTTGTGCACGGTCGGGCTGACCGGCGGAACCGACCTGCCGTCGCGCCTGACAAGCGGGCTGTGGTCGATGCTTGCGCGACTGCGGCCGGAACTGGTCGGAGGCTGCCGGCCGATCTCTGTCGCGGCACGCCTCGACGAGGATTGGGCGATCGAGTACCGCACCGTCGTCACGGCGTGGACGGTCCCCTCGGAGGTTCTGGTGGCGCGGCGGAAATGAACCGTCAACTGCCCCAGATCGCCCTGACATAGGCGCGGGTTTCCTCGTAAGGCGGCACGCCGCCATTGGCCTCGACCGCGTCGGGCCCGGCATTGTAGGCGGCAAGCGCCAGCCGCCATGACCGGAACTTGCGGAACTGCTGCGCCAGGTAGCGGGCGCCGCCATCGAGGTTCTGCCGCGGGTCGAGCGGATCGACCCCGAGCCGCCGGGCGGTTTCCGGCATCAGCTGCGCCAATCCCAGCGCGCCCTTGGGGGATTTCGCGTTCGGGTTCCAGCCCGATTCCCGCTCGACCAGCCGCAGGAAAAGATCGACCGGCACCCCGTATCTGCGGGCGGCCTCGCGTGCCATTTTCATGTATTTTCCGCGATACTTGCCGCCATAGGGCCTGAGCCCCTCGGGCTTCGGCCTGAGCCGGCTGGAATATTCGTATTGCTGCGCGGCGCGGGTGTCGAGCACCTTGAACTGCGATTGCAACAGCGCCTTGCGGTTTCGTGACGCGATCATGTCGGCCGTGACCGGCCCCGCCACCAGCATGGCCGCCGCCATCAGCATCACCAGCATGGCATGATTGCGCATCGTTCACGTCCCACCCGTTACGCCGTGGCACTATGACAGGTTCGACCGCCGAAGCAAAGCGCACCCGTTCTCTCGAAATGCGCATGTTCGGCAACCATGTTTCAACGCGAAGAAAGGACGTATAGGGTCATCAGGCGCGGGTCGTCGGGATTCGCGGGTTTCGGAAAATCAAGGACGGGGAACGTCATGGCCGGTTCAGTCAACAAAGTCATTCTCATCGGAAATCTCGGCGCCGATCCGGAGGTGCGCAGCTTCCCCTCCGGTGGCAAGGTGTGCAACCTGCGGATCGCCACCTCCGAGACGTGGAAGGACCGGAACACCGGCGAACGGCGCGAACGCACCGAATGGCACCGGGTGGCCATCTATTCCGAACCCCTGGTGCGGGTGGCCGAGCAGTATCTGCGCAAGGGCTCCAAGGTCTATATCGAGGGGCAGCTGGAAACCCGCAAATGGCAGGACCAGTCCGGCCAGGACCGGTACACCACCGAAGTCGCGCTGCGCCCCTACAGGAGCGAGCTGACCATGCTCGACAGCCGCGGCGACACTGCCGGCGGTTATGGCGGCGGGGGCGGCCAGGCCGGCGCACCGCAGGACGATCCCTGGGGCGGCAGCGCACCGGCACCTGCGCCGGCGGCCGGCGGCGGGATCGACGACGACGAAATTCCCTTCTGAGGCAACGGCGGAAGGAGGGCGGGCGCATGTCCTGGTCATTCCCGATCGGAAGGCTGTTCGGTTCGGAACTGCGGGTTCACGTCACCTTCTTCCTGCTTCTGGCATGGATCGGCTTTGCCGCCTATTCCTCGGGGGGCTGGCCGGCGGCGGTCGAGAACGTGCTGTTCATCCTGGCGCTGTTCGCCTGCGTGGTCGCGCATGAATACGGCCACGCCCTGACCGCGCGGCGCTTCGGCATCCACACGCCCGACATCACGCTGCTGCCGATCGGCGGCCTCGCGCGGCTGGAAAGAATGCCGGAAAATCCCCGGCAGGAGATCCTCGTGGCGCTGGCCGGACCGGCGGTCAACGTGGTGATCTGGCTGGTGCTGACCACCCTGTTCGGCGCGCGCATCGATACCGCCCAGCTGGAACATGGCGACGTGGCCGGCATGAGCTTTCTCGCGCAACTGGCCCTGGTCAACCTGTTTCTCGCCGTCTTCAACCTGATCCCGGCCTTTCCGATGGATGGCGGCCGGGTCTTTCGCGCCGTTCTCAGCCTGTGGATGGACCGCGTGGCCGCCACCCGCGTCGCGGCCACGGCCGGGCAGATCGTGGCCTTCCTGTTCGGGTTCTGGGGGCTGACCACGGGCAATGCGGTACTGGTGCTGATCGCGCTCTTCGTCTTCGTCGCCGCCAACGCCGAAAGCCAGGATGTCGCCATGCGCTCGATCGCCCGCCGGCTGGTGGCGCGGGACGCCATGATCACCCATTTCGAGGCGCTCACCCCCCAGGACACGATCGCCGCGGCGGCGATGGAGCTCGTCCGCACCACGCAGCACGAATTCCCGGTCCTGAACCCCGACGGCACGCTGGCCGGATTCGTCACCCGCTCGGCCCTGTTCGCGGCCCTGGCCAGCGACGCGCCGCGCACGCGCCCGGTCAGCGAAATCATGGACGAAAGCGTGCCCGTGCTGCCGCTGGGGGCCGGGCTGGAAGAGGTGCTCGACCACCTGCATCAAGGCCGGGACGCGGTGGCCGTCGCCGACCGGTTCGGCCGGATGGTGGGATACATCACCCGCGAAAACGTGGGGGAGCTGATGGTGGTCCGCGGGCGCTGAGCGGGCCGGCACAGCCCTGCGACCCAGGCCCGTGGCAATGCCGCAGGGGAAAGGCACGAAAGGCGGATCGAAGCCGCAACCGGTGACTGCCCGCGCGATACCGCGCGAAGGCGCCGCCGTCAGATCGGCAGCACAGCCAGCGCCACGCGCCGCCCCTCGGCCAGAAGGACGTTGTAGCTGCGGCAGGCGGCGGGGCTGTTGGTGACCTCGACGCCGATGCCGGCCTGTTCCAGCGCATCGCGCAAGGCCCGCGGGAACGGCTCCATTTCGGGGCCCGTGCCCACGAACAGCACATCCACATGCCCGGCAAGGGCCAGCAGGGCCTCGCCCCCGGGACCGCCATGTTCGGGCCCGGCCCAGCCGCCGGTGCCGAGCGGGCCGGTCAGCACCGCGCCGCGATGCACCTTGCCACCGATGCGGAAGAAACCCGCGCCATAGCCATCGACCGGTTCGGCATCGGTATAGATGACTTCGTTGATGCGCATCCCGCCCGCTCCCTGCGTCAGGCGTCCACGTTGGCGAACTGGTTGCCCGCGGTACCCGTGGGCTTGGACCAGTCGCGCTTGACCCCCAGCCAGAGCAGGATCGCCGAGGCGATGAAGATCGACGAATAGGTGCCCACGACAACCCCCCAGATCATCGCGAAGACGAAGCCGCGGATCACGTCGCCGCCCAGGAAATACAGGGACACCAGCGCCAGAAGCGTGGTCAGCGAGGTCATCAGCGTCCGCGACAGCGTCTCGTTGATCGAGAGATTGAGCACCTCGGGCAGCGGCTTCTGCTTGTATTTGCGCAGGTTTTCGCGCACCCGATCGAACACCACCACGGTATCGTTGAGCGAATAGCCCACGATGGTCAGCAGCGCCGCGATGATGGCAAGGTCGAACTTGATCTGCAGCTCGGAGAAGATGCCGATGGTCAGCGTCACGTCATGGACCAGCGCCAGCACCGCGCCGACGGCGAACTGCCACTCGAAGCGCAGCCAGATATAGACAAGCACCGCAGCGATGGACAGAACCACGGCAATGATCGCGCTTCGGATCAGCTCGCCCGAGACCTTGGGACCGACCGATTCCACCGACACGATGCGGATGTCCGGCGCCACCGTCTTCAGCGCCTCCTGCACCGCCCGGGTCAGCTCGGCACTGGCGGCTTCCTGCCCTTCCTGGGCCTGGATGCGGATCATGGTCACGTTGCGATCCTCGCCATAGGTGGGATCGAACACTTCCGAAATGACCACGTCGCCAAGTTCGAGACCGGACAGCGCCTTGCGATACTCGCCCACATCCACCGCCTGGGTGCTTTCGGTGCGGATCGTGGTGCCGCCGCGGAAGTCGATGCCGAAATTCAGCCCGCGCACCCCGAAGGAGACCATCGCCAGCACGATCAGGAAGCCGGAAATTCCCATCCACAGCTTCCACCGGCCGAAGAAATCGAACGAGGTGTTGTCGGGAACCAGTCGCAGTCTCATGTCATACCTCGATCGTTTTCGGGCGGCGGCGTTCGAACCACATCGCGATCAGCAGCCGCGTCACGAAGATCGCGGTGAAGACCGAGGTGATGATGCCCAGACCCAGGGTGATGGCGAACCCGCGCACCGGACCCGAGCCCATGGCGAACAGGATCACCGCGGTGATCAGCGTGGTGATGTTGGCGTCCAGAATGGCCGAAAGCGCCTTCTCGAAGCCCAGCTCGATGGCGCGGGCCGGCCCCCTGGCGGTTTTCAGCTCTTCCCGGATGCGCTCGAAGATCAGCACGTTGGCATCCACTGCCATGCCCACCGTCAGAACGATCCCGGCGATGCCGGGCAATGTCAGGGTGCCGCCAATGACCGAGAGCATCCCGAAGACCAGCGCCACGTTGAGAACCAGCGCCACGTTGGCGAAGATGCCGAACAGGCCGTAGGACAGCACCATGAAGGCGATCACCGCCACGAAGGCGACCACCGTGGCGATCTTGCCGGCCTCGATGCTGTCCTGGCCCAGTTCGGGCCCGATCGTCCGCTCTTCCAGGAATTCCAGCCCCGCCGGCAGGGCGCCGGCGCGCAGAAGCACCGCCAGCTTGGTGCTGCTTTCGATGGTGAAATTGCCGGTGATGATCCCCGACCCGCCGGGAATGTGCGACTGGATCACCGGCGCGCTGATCACCTCGTCATCGAGGACGATGGCAAAGGGGCTGCCGATATTGTCCCGGGTGTAGTCGCCGAACCGGCGCGCGCCGGTGGTGTCGAAACGGAAGCTGACCGCCGGCCGGCCGTTCTGATCGAAGGAGGGCTGGGCATCCACCAGATCCTCGCCGGTGACCACCGGAGCGGCCTCGATGACGTAATAGACGCCCTCCTCGTCCAGCGACGGCACCACCTTCTGCCCCGGCTCGGCCCGCACGTTCGGCGAATTGGAGCGCGTGATCACCGGGTTGAAGGTCAGCCGCGCAGTGGTGCCGATGATCGCCTTGAGCTCGGCCGCGCTGCCGATGCCGGGCACCTCGATCAGGATGCGCCGCGCACCTTGGCGCTGGATGGTGGGTTCGCGGGTGCCGACCTCGTCGATGCGCCGGCGCACGATTTCCAGCGCCTGCCGGACGGTGCGGTCGTCGGTGGCCTGTTTTTCGGCCTCGGACAGGGTGATGACGATGGTATCGCCGTCGATTCGCACCTCGATGTCCTTGGCCCCCACCCCGGTCAGCCCCTGCACCGGACGGGCGAGGCCCCGGACGATCTCCAGTGCGCGTTTCATGCCTTCGGGCTTGCCGATGCGGATGCGCAGTTCCTCGGGCGGAGAGGGCAGCAGGCGCACGGTCCCGATGGTGGCACGTTCCGGGCGCAGCGCGTCGCGGATTTCGGGCCACATGGCCTCCAGCCGGGCCTTGTACACGTCCTCGACCTTGACCTCGGCCAGAAGATGCGCGCCACCGCGCAGGTCCAGCCCGAGATTGACCAGATCCGAGGGCAGCCAGGCCGGCCAGAGCGCCGCCTTTTCGCGCATCTCGGGGGTGTCGATGCCCTTTTCGATGGCCGCGCGGGCATCGTTGGCCTGCTCGACGCGGGTGTAGAACACGTTGGGAAGGGCAAGGATCACGCCCGTCAGGCATACGAGCCAGATCAGCGCCCGTTTCCAGGAATCAATTTGCAGCATGGGCCTGCCTTCCGAATGCGGCGACCGGGCGGATCACTTGGCCGGTTCGGTCTTGTTCAGAACCTGCGCGATGGTTGCCTTGACCACCCGCACCTTGACCCCGTCGGCGATCTCGACCTCGATTTCGCCGTCTTCCTTGACCTTCGACACCTTGCCGATGATGCCGCCCTGGGTCACCACCTGGTCGCCGCGGCGCAAGGCGTCGACCATGGCCTGATGTTCCTTCGCCTTTTTCTGCTGCGGTCGGATCAGCAGGAAATACATGATTGCGAAGATCAGGATGAGCGGAAGAAACTGGGCGATGGCGCCACCTTGCATGGGATTTTCCTCTTTTCCGGGAGAGGCCGAAGACCGGCCCCGCGAATTTGGCGCGAACCTATGTGTGCACGGCGAAGTTTGCAAGCCGGGGAATGACCGAACGTGGGCGATACCGGCCAGTCGGGGCCGGCGGACGCGAGGGATGCGGGTGGGAAGGATGCAAGGGGGCTCTGCCCCCTCGGCCCTGCGGGCCTCACCCCCGGAGTACTTTCAGCAAGATGAAGGAACAGGCGAATGCCGGGTCTACCATGCGGCGGCGGGTTGGGGCATAAGGCGCGGGACGATTCAGTTTGCCCGAGGATCCGAGCCCATGCACGACATTCGCGCCATCCGGGAAAACCCGCAGGCCTTCGACGCAGCCCTTGCCCGGCGCGGCGAAGCGCCTGCCGCGGCCGAAATCCTGGCACTCGACGAGGCGCGGCGCGCGCGCATCGCGGCGGCCGAGGCGGCAAAGGCCGAGCAGAACCGCGCGGCAAAGGCGATCGGCGCGGCAAAGGCGCGCGGTGACGAAGAGGAATTCCAGCGCCTGCGCAACGAAGTGGCCGCGAAAAAGGCCGAAGTAGCAGCCATGCAGGCCGAGGCGCGCGAGCTGGACGCGCGGCTGCAGGAACGGCTGATGTGGATCCCCAACGCCCCGGCCGAGGACGTGCCCGAGGGCAAGGACGAAGACGACAACGTGGAAATCCGCCGCTGGGGCACGCCGCGCGCCTTCGATTTCGCGCCCCGTGAGCATTTCGACATCGCCGGCGCCCGGGCGGGTCTGGATTTCGAAACCGCCGCGAAGCTTTCCGGGGCGCGCTTCGTGGTGCTGCGCGGCGCGGTGGCGCGGATCCACCGGGCACTGGCACAGTTCATGCTGGACACCCACATCGCCGAGAACGGCCTGACCGAGGTCAACGGCCCGGTGCTGGTCCTGCCCGAGGCGATGCGCGGCACCGGGCAGTTGCCGAAATTCACCGAGGACAGCTATCGCACCACCGACGACTGGTGGCTGATCCCCACCTCGGAGGTGACGCTGACCAATACCGTGGCCGGCGACATCCTCGAGGAAGCGGCGCTGCCCGTCCGGCTGACCGCGCACAGCCTCTGTTTCCGCTCCGAGGCCGGCAGCGCCGGCAAGGACACCCGCGGGATGCTGCGCCAGCACCAGTTCGAAAAGGTCGAGATGGTCTCGATCACCCGCCCCGACGCCTCCGACGAGGAACAGCAGCGGATGTTGCGCTGCGCCGAGGACATCCTCGAACGTCTCGGCATTCCCTACCGCACCGTGATCCTGTGCACGGGCGACATGGGCTTCAGCGCCCGGCGCACCTACGACATCGAGGCCTGGCTGCCCGGCCAGAACCGCTATCGCGAGATTTCCTCGGTCTCCACCTGCGGCGATTTCCAGGCCCGGAGGATGAACGCGCGCTTCCGCCCCGCCGGCGGCGGCAAGCCGGAATTCGTCCATACGCTGAACGGATCGGGGCTGGCGGTGGGGCGGACGCTGATCGCGGTGCTGGAGAACGGGCAGAACGCCGACGGATCGGTCACCCTGCCGCAGGCGCTGGCGCCGTATCTGGGCGGGCGGCTGACGCTGACGGCCGAGGGCGAGCTGGCCTGACCGTCCGGGCGGCGCCGGGATCAGCCCTTTGCGTCCTTCTTCTTCGCCTTCTTCCCGGCCTTCTCGCGGCGCAGCTTGAGCGCCTTCTTCCTGAGCTTTTCGGCCTTCTTCAGCGCCTTCCTGCGCGCCTCTTCGAATTCGCGGGCCAGCTGTTCGGCGCGCTCGGCCGCCTTGCGGGCCTTTTCGCGGGCCTTTTCCGCCTTGCGGGTCTGGATCTCGGCCTCTCTTTCGCGCTTCTTCGCCCGGGTTTCGGCCTTGAGCGCGCGGCGGGCGGCGCGGGCCGCTTCCTTGGCGGCGGCCTTGCGCGCGGCGCGCGCGGCCAGCGGATCCGCCTTCGCCGCGGGGGCAGGCGGATCGGCAGCCGGCGTTTCGGCGCCCGGCTCGGAAAACTTCGAAGCCTTCGATGCCGTATCGCGAGCCGCCTGCCCCCTGCCGGGCGACCCGGCCGGCGCCGAGCCCTCGCCACCTCCTTGCACGGCAGCTTCCGCGATCTCCTTTCCAGCCTCGCCAGCCATTTCGCCCGAAGGCGGCGTCAGCAGCGCCACCTGGTCCCCGGCCGCCGGCGGCAGCAGCGCCACATGCTCTTTCGCCACCGCGATGAGGGCCGCCGCGCGTCCCTTGCCGATCCCGGGAAGGGCGGTCAGCTCTCCGGGGTCGGCGGCGGCCAGCGCCTTCACCTCGCGGATACCGTGATCTTCCAGCAGCTTGCCCAGCGCCTTCCCGACACCGCGCAGTTTCCGAATCTCTGTCATCTCTTCTCCTTGCAACGCCCAGAGACGCCTGCCGGGACGTCCTCAAACGAAGTCCGCGCCCCCTAACCCGCCCGCGGCCTGCGGCCTATGCGGCCCCCTGCCCGGCCCCGTGACCCGTCACGCGCCGGCGCCGGGCAGGCGGGAACGGCACCAGGCGGCGGTTTTCCTCGTCCCACAGCTTGAGATTCAGCGCCGCCACCGCCTCGCGGAAGCCGATCCGGCGCGGGGCATGTTCGGGCGGCAGGCCGTAATGGCACTTGCGCAGCCGGTAACAGGGAATGCGGGCGTTGAAATGGTGGATGTCGTGCAGGGTGATGCAGGCCACCGCGGTGTCGAACCACCACCCGAAATCCAGCGCCGAAGAGCCCTTCAGCGCCGCCTCCTGCGGGTCCAGATGGGGGCGGCGGTCCCACCAGGTGTCTTCGAAATTGTGCTGCAGATAGACGAGGAACACCCCCAGCATCCCGCCCATGAGACTGGCGGCGAAATAGATGCCCAGACCTTGCCAGCCCGACAGCAGATAAAGCAGCCCCACCCAGACGGCGACGGCCAGATTGTGCCGCAGCACCGGCCCCACCCCGAACCGGGTCGTGTTCTTCGGCCAGCGGTAGCGGATGAAATAGGTGAAGAACGCCCCCAGCGGGATCAGGATGAACGGGTTGCGGTAGAGCCGGTAGAACAGCCGCTCCCGTCCGCTTGCCGCGTTCCATTCGGCCAGGGTCATGGTGTGGATCTCGCCGGTCTCGCGATGGGCGAGATTGCCGACATTGGCGTGGTGCAGGTTGTGGTTCTGCTTCATCACCTCGAAGGGCGCGAAGGTGAAGGGCGAGAGCACATGGCCCGCAATCTCGTTCTGAAGCCGCGTCTCGAACAGCGCGTGATGGCCGCAATCATGTTGCAGCACGTAAAGGCGCACCGCCGCAAAGGCATGAACGATCATGGCCGGGATCAGCACGTACCAGCGATCGGCCTCGGAGATCGCCAGGTAGAGCGAGGCGAAATAGACGGCGAAGGTCGTGCCGAAGCTCAGCCCGGCAAGGCGGTTGTCCTTCTCGGTGAACTGGCGGGTATAGGCGCGAAGATCCATGATCGGTCCTGAAAGCGGCATTTTTCGGCAATCCGCGGACAGGATACCGCGAATCCGCCCCACGACAACCCGCAGCACCCGCCCGCCCCCGATCCGGCGCCGCCGGGGATCACTTGTCGCGCCGCTTCACCCCGTAAAGTTCCAGCCTGTGCCCGCGCAGCTCGTATCCCAGCCGGGCGGCGATCTTTTCCTGCAGGACCTCGATCTCGGGATCGACGAACTCGATCACCTCGCCGGTGGCAAGGTCGATCAGGTGGTCGTGGTGCTCGCGCTCGGCATCCTCGTAGCGCGCCCGCCCGTCGCCGAATTCGAGCCGGTCCAGGATCCCGGCCTCTTCGAACAGCTTGACGGTGCGATAGACGGTGGCGATGGAAATGCCGGGATCCTTGGCGGTGGCCCGGGCGTAAAGCTCCTCGACGTCGGGGTGATCGTCGCTTTCCTCCAGAACCGCCGCGATGGTGCGGCGCTGGCCGGTCATGCGCAGGCCCCTGGCTTCGCAGCGGGCGATGATCGTGTCAGGCATGTCCCTTCCCCGGTGATGGAGGCATCTTCCGGTGCCATGGTTTACCCGTTCCTGGCCGCGGGGGCCACAGGGTTTTGGA
>JALTNO010000369.1:0-1364 GCA_027000645.1 Paracoccaceae bacterium
CTTTCCGGGCTGGGCCGCTTTGCCGGTCGCACGCAGAACCGGCCCATCTCGGCCATGCGCCCGGCAAAGCGGCCCAGCCCGGAAAGATCGTAGAACTGCGCCGAATAGCTGCGCTCCAGATCGCGCCCCGAGGCGAGCATCAGCAGCCGGAAACAGCAGACCAGATCGCCGCGGGCGGCGTCGCGGACCAGAACATGGGTGCAGATGTCGTCAAACGGGTCGCGGTCCGGCCCCCGCGTGCCGAAGCTGCGGGCCCGAAGCGCCTGGGCTTCGGCAATCGCGGCCCCGCCGGCGGCAAGCTCGGCGCGATATCTGCCCTTGCAAAGCAGCGCCGCGCCGGGCGCGGACGCTCGCGCCCCCCCGCACCCGGCTTCTTCGGTTCGTGCCGGCGGCATGGCCCGCAGATCACTCGAGGACGGCGTTGGGGTTGAACCGGCCGAGATTGCCCAGAAGCTGCCGCAGGAAGGTCTTGTCCTTGACGCTGGACGAGGTCACGCGCTGGTTGAGGCGGACGATCTGCCCGTCTTCCAGCGACAGTTGCCGGACATTCGTCACCACGCCCTTGTCGTCGAAAGTGATCTGGACCACCTCGCGGGACACCTCCTTCGGCTCGGTGGCGCCGAAATAGCGCATCCGGGAAGCGACGTAGTAATAGGCCGTATCCTTGAGCGCACCGGTCGCCGAGGGCGAGCCCAGCGTCTCGGCAACGCTGTCGCGGGTATCCACGCCGACGACGATCTCGGCCAGTTCGTCATCGGTCGGAACGTAGCCGTGATTGCGATAGACGGTCGCGCATCCGGCCAGCACCACGAACACGGTGCCCGCGACCACGGCGCGCAGCGCGGGTTTCAGCTTCTTTGCCTTGGTGAACATGGCTGCCCTCTTGCCTTGGCCTTGCACGCCTTCTATCCCGCTTATCGAAACTGTGCCACCGCTTCAAGAAACGAAAGTCTCTCCGCCATGTCCGAAACCACCGCCTTCCGGGTCGCGGACCTGCCGCAGAACGCCCCGACCGAATTCGACCTGCGCCCCGGCCCCGAAACCATGCGCCAGCTGGCCGAAGAGCTGGGCCTGTCGGGTCTGCGCAAGCTGCGCTTTGCCGGGCGCATCGCGGCGCACGGGGCGCGCGACTGGCGGCTCGAGGCGCATCTGGGCGCCACCGTGGTCCAGCCCTGCGTGGTCACGCTGGACCCGGTGACGACGCGGATCGAAACCGACGTCACCCGGCTGTTCCTGGCCGAGATGCCCCAGCCGCAGGGCCCCGAGACCGAGATGCCCGAGGATGACGCGATCGAGCCGCTCGGCCCGGAAATCGACCCGGCCGCGGTCATGGCCGAGGCGCTGGCATTGGCGCTGCCGCTCTA
>JALTNO010000369.1:1374-2786 GCA_027000645.1 Paracoccaceae bacterium
CGAAGCGGTCTTTGCCGAGCCCGGCAAGACCCCGCTGCGGGACGAGGACGCGCGCCCCTTCGCCGCCCTGGCATCGCTGCGCGACAAGCTGGACGACAAGGGCAAGGGGGAAGGCTGAGCGCAAAAGGAAAAAATGCTTGCACAGGGAGGCAAAGGCAGTATTTTCGCGCGCTCATCGGAATTAGGGTTGGACATCGGGCAGGCTGCGGCCTAAACGCACGGTCACGCCGCCTGAATCGGACAACGCAACATCGGCAATGCAACACCGGCCGCCCGGGATCGCCCGCCGGCCCCAAATCGGAAAAAGGTTGAGACATGGCTGTCCAACAGAACAAAGTATCGAGAGCGCGCCGCAACAACCGCCGCTCGCATGATTCCCTGGTCGCGGCAAATCCCAACGAATGCCCCAATTGCGGCGAACTCAAGCGTCCGCATCACGTGTGCCCCTCCTGCGGTCATTACGCCGAGCGGGAAGTGATCGCCCTGACGGACGACATCGACCTGGACGAAGACGCGGCCTGAGCCGGGCCTGGCGCATCCCGAATGACGTCGCGAACCGACCAGTCCCGCGCGACTGCGGATCGAATCACCATCTCGGTTGACGCCATGGGCGGCGATGCCGGCCCTACCGCCGTGGTTGCCGGCATCGCGCATTTCGCCTCGCACAGCCCCGATGCGGGGTTCATCCTGCACGGCCCCGAATCCGAGCTGCGCCCCCTGGTCGGCAAACGCCGCATTCTTGACGGCCGGGTCGTCTTTCGCGACGCCCCCGACGTCGTCACCATGCAGGACAAGCCCAGCCAGGTGATGCGCAACGGCAAGGGCACGTCCATGTGGTCGGCGCTGGAATCGGTGCGCACGGGCGAGGCCGACGGCGCCGTGTCCTGCGGCAATACCGGCGCGCTGATGGCACTGTCGATGCTGCGCCTGCGCAAGCTGCCGGGGGTCAACCGCCCGGCGATCGCCGTGCTCTGGCCGTCGCGCAACCCGCAGGGGTTCAACGTCATGCTGGACGTGGGCGCGGATGTGCGCGCCGACGAACACGACCTGCTGCAATACGCGCTGATGGGCACGTCCTATGCCCGCAACGGCCTGAAGATCGCCCGCCCGCGCATCGGCCTGCTGAACGTGGGCACCGAGGAACACAAGGGCCGGGCCGAGCTGAAGGCCGCGCACGGGCTGATCGCGGATTTCGCCGAGCGGGCCAGTTTCGAGTTCGTCGGCTTCGTCGAGGGCAGCGACATCCCCGGCGCGCGCGCGGACGTGATCGTGACCGACGGTTTCACAGGCAATGTGGCGATCAAGACCGGCGAAGGCACCGCCAGCCTGATCGGCGATCTGCTGCGCGAAGCCTTCCGCTATTCGCCGCTGTCGCGGCTGGCCTCGGTGCTGGCCATCACCTCGCTGCGGCG
>JALTNO010000370.1 GCA_027000645.1 Paracoccaceae bacterium
GCCCGAACGCGGCGCGTTCGAGCAGATGCCGCCGGCCGACAGTTCGGGAGGTTGAGAAAAGACGCCTTCCCCCGGAGCCCCGCGTTCCGGGGGGAGGGCCGGGCCGTTCAGCCGGCCCGGATCATGTCGGCGCATTTCTCGCCGATCATGATCGACGGCGCGTTGGTATTGCCGCCGATCAGCCGGGGCATGATCGAGGCATCGGCAACCCGCCGCCCCGGCCGAGCCGCCGCCAACCACGACATAGTCGAATTCCATCGTCCTTTCCTCCCTCTCCCTCGCGCGGCGGCTTCGCGTTTTCGGTTCCGTGAGTTTGGCAGGAAATCGCGGCCGATGTCCCGGATTTTCCTCACCGGGGAACGGAAATGTCCGAAACCTGCCCGTTCCCGGCAATTACGGTCTTGCAGATCGACATTGATGTCTGACATATCGACATGACTACCCCAGACGGGAACAATCCGATTCGGGACATGCTCCAATGATGACCGCCGCCCAAATGCGCGCCGCGCGCGCGCTTCTTGGTATCGACCAGAAGAGGCTTGCCGAACTGTCGGGACTTTCTGTGCCGACCATCCAGAGGATGGAATCCAGTGCCGGCAATGTCCGCGGCAACGTGGACAGCCTGACCAGGGTCGTGGAGGCGCTGGATTCGGCGGGTGTCGAGCTGATCGGGGACGGCGCCTCCAGCCCGACCGGAGGGCGCGGGGTAAGGCTGAAATCCCCGGCTGGGAAAACCTGAGCCACCCGATCCACGACGGTGGCCGCCGCCGACCGGCGGCCGGTCCCCACCGCCTGCCGTCAAGACGCAAGGAGCCGCCAGCACATGCAAGCGATCACGACCGAACCGGCGCCGCCGTCCCACGGGTTCATCGAGATGTTCACCCCGAAACTGGTGACCGTCCTGCGCGAGGGCTACCGGGTCGAACATTTCCGCGCGGACGTCATCGCCGGCCTGACCGTCGCCATCGTCGCGCTGCCGCTGTCCATGGCCATCGCCATCGCCTCGGGGGGTACGCCGGCGCAGGGGCTCCATACCGCCATCGTCGGCGGTTTCCTCGTTTCGCTTCTGGGCGGTTCGCGGTTCCAGATCGGCGGCCCCGCGGGCGCCTTCATCGTTCTCGTGGCTGCGACCGTGGCCCGGCACGGCATGGACGGGCTGATCCTGGCAACGTTCCTTTCCGGTCTCATGCTGGCGGCCGTCGGTTTCCTGCGTCTTGGTACCTTCATCAAGTTCATTCCGTTCCCGGTGACGGTGGGGTTCACCGCGGGGATCGCCGTGATCATCTTTGCCAGCCAGGTCCGGGCACTGTTCGGGCTTTCGCTCGACCACGAGCCGGGGGCGCTGCTGGAAAAGGTGCCGGCGCTGTGGGCGGCGCGCACGAGCGTCACGCCGGCGGCGGTCGGTCTGTCGGTTGCCACGGTGGCGACGATCCTCGCATTGCGGAAACTGCGCCCCCACTGGCCGGGGATGCTGATCGCGGTCGCTCTCGCCGCCGCCGCGACGACCCTTCTGGGGCTGCCGGTCGAAACGATCGGGACCAGGTTCGGCGGTATCCCCGCGTCGATGCCGCTGCCGCGGCTGCCCGATCTGTCCCCCGAGCGGATCGTCGAGGTGCTGCCGGCGGCCGCCTCCTTCGCCCTTCTGGGTTCCATCGAGTCGCTGCTGTCGGCCGTGGTGGCCGACGGGATGACCGGGCGTCGGCATCGCTCCAACTGCGAGCTGGTGGCGCAGGGCGCTGCCAATGCCGCTTCGGCGCTGTTCGGCGGCCTCTGCGTCACCGGTACCATCGCGCGCACCGCGACGAATGTGCGCTCGGGCGCGCACGGGCCGGTTGCGGGCATGCTGCATTCGGGATTTCTGCTGATCTTCATCCTGGTTGCGGCGCCGCTGGCGGCCTATATCCCGCTGGCGGCGCTTGCCGCCGTGCTGGCCGTGGTTGCGTGGAACATGATCGAGAAACCGGCGATCGCCGTTCTGCTGCGCTCGGGCCGGGGCGAGGCGACGGTGCTGGGGGCGACCTTCCTGCTGACCGTCTTCCGCGACCTGACCGAGGCTATCGTGGTCGGTTTCGCGCTTGGTTCGGTCCTGTTCATCCACCGCATGAGCCGGGCCACCGCCGTTCTGGCCGAAAGGCCCCTCGTCGGCCGCGACCTGCCCGATTTCGAGAACCCGCGGGGGAGCTATGACGAAACCCTCGCCGCCGATCCCGATATCGTGATCTACAGGATCACCGGCGCCCTGTTCTTCGGCGCGACGGCCTCGATCGGGTCGATCCTGGATCGGATACAGGACACGCACAAGGCGCTGATCGTGGATTTCTCGGGCGTTCCGTTCCTCGATTCGACCGGGGCGAACATGATCGAGGGCCTCGCCCGCAAGGCCCGCCAGCGGGGGGTTGCGCTGTGGCTGACCGGGGCCAGCCGCGACATCCGCCGCGCGTTCCTGACCCACGGGCTGAAAAGGCCGCTGGTGCGGTATGCGCGTTCCGTCGAGGATGCGCTGGCGGCGTTGCGAAGAGAGGGCGAACGGCAAGGCGCGGGTGCGTAAGCCGGGCGGCCCTATCCGCGGCTTGCCGGCAGATGCGACTTCGGCGAGAGGAAATACTGCCGGAAATAGTCGTGCAGGACGCGAAGGGAATCCGAAAACTCGATCCCTTTCCGCCAGGCCAGGCCGACATCCATCGACGGGATCTCGACATCGGTCGGCACGGTTCCGATGCGTTTGCCCTCCAGCGACCAGGGCCGATAGACCATGTCCGAGAGGATCGTCACCCCGCGGCCGT
>JALTNO010000371.1 GCA_027000645.1 Paracoccaceae bacterium
GATCAGGACAAGTGCATCGCCTGCCAGTCCTGCATGAATCTGGGCTGCCCGGCCCTCACGTGGTCCGATGGCTGGCACGAGGGACGCCACAAGGTCGAGATCAACCCCGACTCCTGCATCGGCTGCACGCTCTGCGCGCAGATCTGTCCCACCGACAGCATCGCACCGATGCCGCCGGAGGGGGGGCGCGCATGAAGGACATGACCGAAGGGCCAAAAAATGTCCTGATCGTCGGGGTCGGCGGCCAGGGCGTCATCATGGTATCCAAGGTGCTGGCCCAGCTGTGCCAGAATCAGGGCCACCAGGTGAAGCAGAGCGAAGTTCACGGCATGGCCAAGCGCGGCGGCGGCGTGTTCAGCCATGTGCGTTTCGGCCCGCAGGTGTGGTCACCCACCATCCCCGAGGGCGAGGCCGATATTCTCGTGGCGCTGGAATGGGCCGAGGGGCTGCGCTGGATCAACTACATGAAGCCCGACACCGGCATCTTCATCGCCGACTGCCAGCGCATCGTTCCCCCCTTTGCCTGCCGCGACCGCGGCCGCGGGGCCGAGCCCGCCTATGCCCCGCAGACGCCCGGGGAAATCATGGAACAGGTCGGCACCGGCTATGCCATGGACGCCACCGGCATGGCCGCCAACCTGGGCAACGCCAAGGCGGCGAACACCGTTCTGCTGGGGGCGCTTTCGACCGCGCTCGACTTCCCGGCCGAGGACTGGCTGGAGGTGATCGAGGCCTTCGTGCCACCCAGGACCGTCGAGATCAACAGGCGCGCCTTTCTGGAGGGGCGCGAATGGGCGCTGGCCGGATCGAAACGGATCGACGAGTCCGCCAGCGGCCTGCACCGCCGCCGCGACGTGGTGCGCCACGGCCCGGTCGAAACCACGGTCGAGATCACCGACGAATGGTGCAAGGGCTGCGACATCTGCGTCAAGATGTGTCCTGAACGCTGCCTGCGCCTCGACGGGCGACTGGTCGCCGAACTGGCGCTGCCCGAGTTGTGCACCGGCTGCCGGATGTGCGAGCTGCTGTGCCCGGATTTCGCGATCCGCATCACCAACACCCCCGTCATGGAGGCCGCAGGCTGATGGCGCAACGTGTCAACCTCCAGGGCAACCAGGCCTGTGCGCTGGCCGCGATCGAGGCCGGCTGCCGGTTCTTCGCCGGCTACCCGATCACGCCGTCCTCCGAGATCGCCGAAACCATGTCGGGCGAGTTGCCGAAGGTCGGCGGCACCTTCATCCAGATGGAGGACGAGATCGCCTCGATGGCCGCCGTCATCGGCGCGTCGATGGGCGGGGTGAAGGCGATGACCGCCACCTCGGGCCCCGGATTTTCGTTGAAACAGGAAAACCTCGGCTATGCCTGCGGGGCGGAAATTCCCTGCGTCGTGGTCAACGTGATGCGCGGCGGGCCTTCGACCGGAATGCCGACCCGCCCCGCGCAGGGCGACGTCATGCAGGCGCGCTGGGGCACGCATGGCGATCACGCGCTGATCGTGCTGGCCCCGGCCTCGGTGGCCGAAACCTACTCCGAAACCATCCGTGCCTTCGACCTCTCCGAGCGGCTGCGGGTGCCGGTGGTGGTGCTGCTGGACGAGGTGATCGGCCATCTTGTCGAAACCGTCGAACCGGGCAAGGCCGGAGAGGCGGCCACGCGCAAATGGGCGACCGGCCCGCGCGAGGGGTTCGAACCCTACATGGTGACCGACGATCTTGTGCCGCCGATGCCGCGCCCCGGTGACGGGTATCGCGCCCATGTGACGGGCCTGACCCACGGCCCCGACGGATTTCCGACGCAGAAGCCGGACGAGGTGCGCGCGGCGATCGGGCGGCTGTCCGACAAGCTGGCGCTGCACCGCGAGCTGATCGAAAGCTGGCGGGCCGAGGAGTGCGAGGATGCACAGGTGCTGATCGTCGCCATCGGCATCACCGCGCGGGCGGCGGGCAAGGCGGTAACCGATCTGCGCGCCGAAGGCATCCGCGCCGGACTGTTCCGGCCGGTCACGCTGTGGCCGTTCCCGGAACGGGCGCTGCGCGACATCGCCGCGAAATCCGGCGCCCGCGCGGTGATCGTGCCCGAGATGAACCAGGGGCAGCTGGTGCTGGAGGTCGAGCGGCTTCTGGCCCGCGACCTGCCGGTGATCGGCATGGGCCGCTACGATGGCGAGCCCATCCCGTCCGCCGACATCGCCGCCAGGGTGCGCGAGGTGCTGCAATCATGAACATGGAAACCGAGATGACGGCGCAGGATCGCCCCTTCGACATCAACGACTATATCCGTCTGGACATGATGCCGCATTTCCTGTGTCCCGGTTGCGGTCACGGCATCGCGCTGCGGGCGCTTCTGTGGGCGGTGCACGAGCTGGGCATCGACAAGGACAGGCTGGCGGTGGTGTCCGGCATCGGCTGCTCGGGGCGGCTGAGCGCCTATGTGGATGCCAACAGCTTTCACACCACCCACGGGCGGCCGCTGGCCTTTGCCACCGGGCTGGCGCTGGCGCGGCCCGACCTGACGGTGATCGTCATCACCGGCGACGGCGACAGCCTTGCCATCGGCGGCAACCACCTGATCCATGCCTGCCGGCGCAACCTGAACATGACCTGCCTGATGCTCAACAACGAGATCTACGGCATGACCGGCGGGCAAGTGTCGCCGACCACCACCTCGGACCGCTATACCACCACCACGCCGGCGGGAAATACCGAACCGGTGTTCGACGCCTGCGAACTGGCCGCCGCCGCCGGCGCCGGCTTTGTCGGGCGCGAGGTGACGCTGCAGGT
>JALTNO010000372.1 GCA_027000645.1 Paracoccaceae bacterium
ACAATGTCCGGGCCAACATCTTCTGGCAGAACCAGTTCCTTGATCAGGACAACGAGTTCATCCAGGACCGCTTCCCCTACCCGTTCATCGAGATGAATCCCGAGGACATGGCCGAACTGGGCCTCAAGCCGGGTGACCTGATCGAGATCCACAATGATAATGGGGCGACGCAGGGCATGGCCTATCCGACCGACACCATGAAACGCAATCAGGTCACGATGGTGTTCGGCTCACCCGCGGGCAGCCAGGGCAACGTGGTGAACCCCGGCGTGAACGAGCTGATCCTGCCAAACTACAAGCACACCTGGGGCAATATCCGCAAGCTGGCGGATGCCACGCCGCTGGCTGCGCACGTGTCCTTCAAGTCGAAGGAATACAAGGCGTAACGCCTGTCGCGCGAACGGGACGGGCGGCCTTCGGGCCGCCCGTTTTACTTTGCGCGAACAGCTATCGCGGTCGATCAAGTGCCTTTGCCGTGAGCGTTCTCTTGACGCGGCGAAATTTTCCGATTGCACCACTCTCAATAATTCCATTATTCATGAATTATGGAATCAACCACATCAGTTCCCGTTCTTGCCGCACTTGCGCATCCGGACAGGCAGGCCATCGTGCAACTGTTGGCCCGCCGCGCACCTGACGCGATGCGCCCAGCCGAAATCATGGCCCCATTGGGACTGAAAGCGAATACACTTTCAAACCACCTGTCGACTCTGAACCGTGCCGGGCTTCTGGACGTTCGCCGATCCGGGCGAAACCTGTTCTACACCCTGAAACTGCAGGCCGTCGGCGCGCTGGTCGAACACCTGGTCGCGGATTGCTGTGGTGGCCGCCCGGACGTCTGCGTGCCGCTTGCCACACGCCACCTGGTTTCCTTCACGAAAGTTTCCGACATGCCCGACCGCCCCCTGGACGTTCTGTTCATCTGCACCGGCAACTCGGCCCGCTCGATCATGGCCGAAGCACTGTTGCGCGACCTGGGAGGCGGCCGTTTTCGCGCGTTCTCCGCCGGGACCAACCCCGCCGCTCGCCCGAACAACTTTGCGCTGGCCACCCTTTCAGCGCACGGGCACGACACGGCGGGCCTTGCCTCCAAACACACTGCCCGGTTCGAAACCGACGGCGAAGCGCACATGGACATGGTGTTCACCGTATGCGATGCCGCCGCGGCCGAGCCTTGCCCGCTGTGGCTTTCCCCGGCTGTGACGGCCCACTGGGGCTTGCCCGACCCCGCTGCCGCCCGTGGCACGGCCAGCCAGATCAAGGCAGCTTTTGAGGCGGCCTACCAGACCCTGCGCGCGCGCATCCAGGCGCTGGTGGCGCTGCCGGTCGGCGCGATGGATCGCCTTGAGCTTCAGCGCGAGCTTGACCGGATCGCGACGCTGGGCGCATCGACCAACGAAACACGGGCTTCCTGATCAACAAGAGCTGGATTGAGACATTGCTTGAACAGACAAAAACGCCGGATCGAGGCGCCGGCCTGGGGATATTCGAGCGCTGGCTGACCCTTTGGGTTGCGGCGGCCATCCTGTTGGGAACGGTGCTGGGCCGGCTGCTGCCGGATCTGTTCGCGGTAATTTCCCGGCTCGAATATGCCTCGGTCAACATTGTCGTCGGAGTGCTGATCTGGGCCATGGTCTTTCCGATGATGGTGGGGGTCGATTTCTCTTCCTTCGGGCGCATAGGGCGCCAGCCGCGCGGCCTGGTCATCACCCTTGCGGTCAACTGGCTGATCAAGCCGTTTTCGATGGCCGCACTGGGCCTGCTTTTCTTTCGCTGGCTCTACGTCGGTCTTTTCACGACATCCGAGGCCGATTCCTATATCGCCGGGCTGATTCTACTGGGAGCGGCGCCATGCACCGCAATGGTGTTTGTCTGGTCACATCTCACGCGCGGTGACCCGACCTATACGCTGGTCCAGGTCACCTTGAACGATACCGTTCTGATCTTTGCCTACGCACCCATCGTCGCCTTCTTGTTGGGCCTGACCGATATCACCGTGCCCTGGACGACCCTGGTCCTGTCGGTGGTGCTCTATGTGGCAATCCCGCTTGCCGCCGGCGTCTATACACGACACCGGCTACTCGGGCAGGGCGGGCTGGAGAAGGTCGAGGCATTCCGCGACAGCATCAAACCGTGGTCGGCGGCGGGCCTGGTGGCGATGGTCGCGCTGTTGTTCGGCTTCCAAGGAGACGTGATTGTCAACCGCCCGATCGTCATTGCTCTTGTCGCGATACCGCTGCTCATCCAATCCTACGGCATTTTCTTTCTGTCCTGGGGCTGGGCAAGATACTGGAAACTGCCGCATGATATCGCCGCGCCCTGTGCCCTGA
Source organism: Paracoccaceae bacterium (assembly GCA_027000645.1). Classification (GTDB taxonomy): domain Bacteria; phylum Pseudomonadota; class Alphaproteobacteria; order Rhodobacterales; family Rhodobacteraceae; genus Jhaorihella. The sequence continues at coordinate 2,331 of JALTNO010000372.1, forward strand.
TCGGCACCTCGAATTTCTTCGAATTGGCGGTGGCGGTAGCGATCAGCCTGTTCGGCATCGACTCCGGTGCGGCCCTTGCGACCGTCGTCGGAGTGCTTGTCGAAGTACCCGTGATGCTGTCGCTCGTGGCATTCGCAAATCGCAGGCGGCATACCTTTCCCAACTCATAGATAGACAATCAATGAACACTGAGCTACCCCCGGAAAATCGGACACTGACGCAAGCTACGATTTGTTGTCTGCTGGTCTTCGACGAGAAGGAGATCAGAGATGTCGAAACGGAAGCAGCATTCGCCGGATTTCAAGGCGAAGGTGGCGCTTGAAGTGCTGAAGGGTGAGCAGACGGTGGCCGAATTGGCGAGCCGGTTCGGGGTCCATCCGACGATGATCCACAGCTGGAAGCGGGCGCTTCTGGAAGGCGCATCTGGTGTGTTTGAACGTG
>JALTNO010000373.1 GCA_027000645.1 Paracoccaceae bacterium
CCCAGAACCGTGCGCGCGGGCAGCTTGAACGGGTGCGCGCCGGCAGGGTCGCGCATGTGCCCGATCCACACCGCGCCGTCGGCGCAGGCCCGCGCCACCGCCGGCCCCGAAACCGCCAGCAGCGCCCCCGGCGTCCCCTCGAGCCCCGGCGCCGGGTGCGCGTCATGCAGAAACAGCCGCCGCCCGGCAATTTCGTCCGCCACCCCCGGCACCCCGTCCGAGGCGCGGATCTTGCGCAGCACGTCCGCGACCCCGTCCGACGCCCAGTCGATCGCCCGGTCTGCCTGCCGCACCGGCCCGTTCAGGCGGCCGGTGGCAAAATCGGCCTCTTCCAGCGGCACCGGCGCCGCGCCGGCGGCAATCCTTTCCAGCGCCTCGAAGATTGCCGCCATCGCCGCTTCGGTCACCTCGTTGCGGTAGAGGCTGGATTTCGTCGCCGCCCGCATGGCAAAGCGCCGCCAGGCCCAGATCGGGCCGGCATCCATCTCGGCGCGCGCCTCGAGCACCGTCACCCCCCATTCCCGCGCCCCGCGCAGGATCGCCCAGTCAAGCGCCGCCGGCCCCCGGTCGCCCGGCGGGCCGGGGTGGAGGATCAGCGTGCGGGTGGCGCGCCAGATGTCCTCGGGCACGGCGCGCTTCAGATAGGGGCACAGGATCAGGTCGGGCCGCCACAGCGCCACCGCCTCGCGCGCAAGCTCGTCATTGGTGAAGAATTCCACGCTCACCTCGTGCCCGGCCCGGCGCAGATCGGCAAAGACCCGCTGAGACAGCGCGTTGAACGCGTGGATCAGCAGCAGGACCCGCATCAGCCCGCCCCGAACAGGGCCAGCGGCCCGGTTTCGGCCATCACCGTGACGCCAAGGTAGATCGCCAGCCCCGCCACACCCAGCCGGACCGCCGACAACAGCCGCGAGGCGGCGGATTCGGCCAGCCGCAGCGGCCATGAGGCAACCCAGGTCAGGGTGGCCATGCCGAGGATCGAACCGAATCCGAAGATCAGGATGTATCCCATCGCCGTCCAGGCGTTGCCGGTGGCCGCGGCCGCCAGCGCCACCAGCCCCGCCGACCCCGCCGCCCCGTGCGCCAGCCCGACCAGATAGGCCCGCAGGGAAAAGGCGGGGTGTTCATGCTCGTGCGGGTCGCGGTCATGGGGCAGGTGGCTGCCGGCATGGGAATGGGCGTGAAAATGCGGGCCATCCCCGTGATCGTGCAGGTGGAAATGGATCTTCTGGCGCCACATCTTCCACAGCACCCAGCCGCCCAGCCCCACCAGCATGATGCCGACGAAGAATTCCATGCCCGCCGCCATGCGCGCGGTCAGCACATAGCCGAAGGCCACCACCGGGGCCGAGATCACAAACAGCATCGTGGTATGCCCCAGCCCCCAGCTGGCCCCCAGCGCCGCCAGCCTGCGCCCGGTCGCCCTGCCGTTCGAGGCCAGCGCGCCCACGGCGGCCAGGTGGTCGGCCTCGAAGGCATGGGCCATGCCCACGAGAAAACCCAGCATCAGGAAACTTTCCATGCCTCCCCCCCTTCCTAACAGATCCGCGGCAGCTGTTCGCCGGCCAGCCAATCGACGATTCTCGTGCCGCCGAAGCCCGTTTCCATGGTGACGAAGCCCATCTCGTCGTCGGTCACCTCACCGATGATCGCCGCATCGCGGCCCAGATCGTGGGCGCGCATGACGGCCAGCAGCGCCTCGGCCCGGCCCTGTGGGCAGATCGCCACCAGCTTGCCCTCGTTGGCCACGTAAAGCGGGTCGAGCCCCAGCAGTTCGCAGGCGGCCTCGACCTCGGGCCGGATCGGGATCGCGTCCTCGTCAAGGCGCATCCCCACCCCCGAGGCCCGGGCGATTTCGTTCAGCGTGGCCGCCAGCCCGCCCCGGGTGGGGTCGCGCAGCACCCGGATTTCCGGCACCTCCGCCACCATCCGGGCCACCAGCCCGTGCAGGGCGGCGCTGTCCGACACGATTTCGGTTTCGAATTCCAGGTTCTCGCGGCGCGACATGATTGCCACGCCGTGATCGCCCAGATGGCCACTGACCAGCACTGCATCGCCGGGCCGGGCATTGGCGCCCGAAATCTCCAGCCCCGGCGGCACCACACCCAGGCCGGTGGTGGTGATGAACACCCCGTCGCCCTTGCCGCGTTCGACCACCTTGGTGTCGCCGGTCACCACCGGCACGCCGGCCGCCGCCGCCGCGCGGGCCATGGATTTCACGATCCGCTCGAGATCGGCCAGAGGGAAGCCCTCTTCCAGGATGAACCCGGCCGACAGGTAGAGCGGCCGCGCCCCCGACATGGCCACGTCGTTGATGGTGCCGTGCACCGCCAGCGACCCGATGTCGCCGCCGGGAAAGAACAGCGGGCTGACCACATGGCCGTCGGTGGCCATGACCATGCGCCCACCCTCGACCGCAAAGGCGGCCTGATCGTCCATCCGGCGCAGCAGCTCGTTGTCGAAATGCCTGACGAACAGCTCTTCGACCAGCTGCGCCATGGCCCGCCCGCCGGCGCCATGGGTGATGTCCACCCGGCCGGTGCGCAGGTTGAGACGGGTGGGAAAGCGTTTGTGGGCGTTCATGCGGCGGCCTCCCTTGCTTCGGCGCGGGCCTTGTCGATGCGGAACCGGCCATAGCTCCAGTAGGCGGCGCAGGAGCCCTCCGACGACACCATGCACGACCCCTGCGGGTTGTCGGGGGTGCAGACGGTTCCGAACAGCTTGCAGTCGGTGGGTTTCTTCACCCCGCGCAGGATGGCGGGGCATTCGCAGCCCTTCACATCGCGCCCCCGGCTCCCGGTCAGCGCAAAACGCCTTTCGGCATCGAAATCGGCGAATTCGTCGCGGATCCGCAACGCCGAATAAGGAACCTCGCCCAGGCCGCGCCATTCGAAGCTGCTGCGCAGCTCGAACACCTCCGACACCAGCGCCTGCGCCTTGAGATTGCCCTGCTCGGTCACCACGCGGGTATATTCGTTTTCCACCTCGAAGCGGCCTTCATTGACCTGCCGGATCAGCATCAATGTGGCCTGCATCACGTCCAGAGGTTCGAACCCGGCAATCACCACCGGTTTCTGGAACTCCTCGGCGAAATACTCATAAGGCGCGCTGCCGATGATCGAGGACACGTGGCTGGGCCCCAGAAAGCCGTCGATTCGCACCTGGCCCATCTCGCGCAGCTCGGGGCTTTGCAGGATGTGCTGGATCGCCGCCGGCGTCAGCACGTGGTTGCAGAAGACCGAGAAATTGCCCAGACCCTCGGCCCGGGCCTGGCGGATGGCTACCGCGGTTGGCGGAGTGGTGGTCTCGAAGCCTATGGCGAGGAACACCACCTCGCGGCCGGGGTTGTCGCGGGCGACCTGCAGCGCATCCCCGGTGGAATAGATCATGCGGATATCGGCACCATCGGCCTTGGCCCTGATGAGGCTGCGCCGCTTCGAGGCCGGCACCCGCATCATGTCGCCATAGGTGCACAGGATCACGCCATGCCGCTCGGCCATCTCGATGGCATTGTCGATGCGCGGGATCGGAAGCACGCAGACCGGGCAGCCGGGGCCATGCACGAAGCGCAGGTTGGGCGGCATCAGGTCCTGCACGCCGTAGCGAAAGATCGCATGCGTGTGCCCGCCGCAGAACTCCATGAAGGCATAGTCGCGCGCCGGGTCCACCGCCTCGGCGATCCGCGCGGCCAGCGACCCGGCAATATCCTTGCGCCGGAAATCATCCACGTATTTCATAGGCCTGTCCCCGCCTGTTCAACCTGTTCCGCCTGACCCGGCCGTTCGGCCTGTTCCAGTTCGGCCATCAGCGCCAGTGTGCGCGCAGCCTCTTCCCTGCTGACCAGGTTGAGCGCATAGCCCACATGCACCAGCACGTAATCGCCCACGCACACCCCCTCGACCAGCGCCAGCGAGATGTCCTTGCGCACCCCGTCAAGCGAGACGGTGGCGCCTTGCCCGTCATCGCTGATCGCAACCACCTCGGCCGGAATTGCCAGGCACATGATTCAGACCTCCCCTCCGACGGCATGCATGGTGCGAGCGGCCTCGATCCAGTCCAGCCAGCCCTGCAGGCCTTCGCCCGTTTTCGCCGAAACCTTCAGCACCTTCAGCCGCGGATTGATGCGACGGGCATTGGCGATGCAGGCAGCGACGTCGAAATCCAGATGCGGCAGCAGGTCGGTCTTGGTCAGGACCATCAGGTCCGAGGCATGGAACATGTCGGGATATTTCAGCGGCTTGTCCTCGCCCTCGGTCACCGACAGGATCACCACCTTGTGCGCCTCGCCCAGGTCGAACCCGGCCGGGCAGACGAGATTTCCCACGTTTTCAATGAACAGCACGCCGTTCCTGACATCCAGATGCTCGAGCGCGTGACCCACCATATGGGCATCCAGATGGCAGCCCTTGCCGGTATTCACCTGGATGGCCGGCACGCCGGTAGCGCGGATGCGCTCGGCATCGTTGGCGGTCTGCTGGTCGCCCTCGATCACCGCCAGCGGCAGCCGCCCGTTCAGCCGCGAAAGTGTCGCCGTCAGCAGCGTGGTCTTGCCCGAGCCGGGGCTGGACACGAGGTTCAGCGCCAGCGTGCCCGAACCGGCCAGCGCGGCGCGGTTGGCGGCGGCGTAGCGGTCGTTCTTGGCCAGGATGTCCTGTTCGATCTCGACCATCCGGGCCTGGCTCAGCCCCGGGGCATGGGCCCGCGCCGGCCCCTGCCCGTAGTCGTGGGTCTGCCCGTTCGGGTGATGGTGATGATGATGGTCATGGGCATGATCATGGGAATGCCCCTCCACCGTCACTTCGCCGCTGGCGCAGCCGCACACATTGCACATCAGTCCACCTCCAGGTCCTTGATCCTCAGTTCCTCGCCCCCGGTGATCTGCACCTGGTAGGAACCGCATTCCGGGCAGGCATCGAAACGCTCGCGCACCGCGACCGGCTGGCCGCAGGGCATGCACCAGCCGGTCACCGGCGTCTCGATGATCTCCAGCGCCGCGCCCTCGGCGAGAGAGCCGCGCGTCACCACGTCGAAGCTGAAGCGCAGCGCCTCGGTCTCTACCCCCGCCAGCGGGCCGATTTCCAGCCGCACGCGCCGCACCCGGCCAAAGCCCTGCGCGGCGGCCTGTTCCTCGATCACGTTGACGATGCTTTCGCAGATCGACATTTCATGCATCAGGCGGCCCTCAGCTCGTAGTCCACGCAGGGGTCGATGGCCTCGATCACCGCGCGCGCCGGCCCCGGAGCCAGCCCGGTCAGCGCCCGCGCCGCCACCCCGTGCGGGTGAAAGTTCCACTCGGTCGGGGCAAGGATCACGTATTCGGCCACCCTTTCCCCGTCGAGGCGGGCGTGATGGATCAGACGGCCGCGGGCGGTTTCCACCACGCCCAGCCCCGGCGCGGGGGCCGTCCGGGCGCGGGCGGCGGCGATTTCGCCGGGCAGCGCCGCCAGTTCCACCAGCCGCGCCAGCAACCGCGCCAGCAACCCCGCCCCATGGGCGGAGATCGCCGCCTCCACCAGCGGATGGGCATGGCGGCGCGCCAGCGGGCCGGTTTCGCGCGGGCCATCCCAGTCGGGGGTTGCCGCGAAGGCCGGCTCGCGCAGCCGCGGGGCCAGATCGCGGGGCGGCATGTCGGGCAGAAAGGCAGGTGTCACCACTCCCAGTCCCGCCTGCCCCTGCCGCATGATCGCCGCCAGCCAGCGGGCCGGCACGGTGCCGGCATCTGCCAGCCAGCGGTGCAGACCGGCCATGTCGGCAAGCGCCAGGAAATCCTCGGGGGACGTTCCCAGCACGTAATCGCGCAGGTAGGCGGCAAGGGGGCCGGCCGCATCCCTGCCGCTGCGCGCCGTTTCCACCAGCGCCATCACCGGCAGGGCGGGCAGCGGCGGCGCATCGGCCGGCCGCCATCCGGTGAGGATGCGCAACAGGTGTTCGCGCGCGGTCTCGGCCAGAACCACGCGCACGGGTCCGGCCCCGATGCGCCCGGCCAGAGCCAGCCCCGCAGCGGCGGAATGGGCCTCGCCGCACAGGGCAAAGATCTGCCGCAGCAGCGGTGCCACCTCTTCGCGGCGGCGCCCGCACAACAGCCCGGCCACCCGCCCCGCCGGCCGGGTCGAAGTGATGCGCGCCGGGCGGGCGGCAAGGTCGATCAGCAGGCGCCCCTCGATGCTCATGCCGCGTCTTCCCCCTTGCCGGGCAGGCCGCGCAGCAGATCGCGCCGGCTGAGCATCGCCGCCCGGTCGCGCCCGTCGTCAAGGGATTCGCGCACCGGACCCTGCGGCCCCTGCTCTTCCTGCGCGGCAACCGCCGGCGGCACCTCGGCGGCGGCTGCCGCCTCGGCCGCGGCGGCCTCGTGGTCGAACTCTTCCATGAACGGCGTGGGCCGGCATTGCGCCAGCGCCCGGCGTTCGCGGTCGCCTTCGCCCCTGCATTCGGGGTTCATCACCTCGGCCAGAGCCGCCGCCGCCGTATCGCGCGCGGCCTGCATGTCGGCAAACTCGAATACCGGCGAGAACAGCGAACACATGAGCAGCGGGCCCAGATCCTCGTCGTGGGTGACGATGAATTCCACCTCGCCCGCAGGCAGGCGCCGGCGCAGCTTGTGGCCCGTGGCCCAGCCCGCCTCGGCCTGCGCCGGCAGGATCACCAGGTTCAGGAACCACGGCGTGATCAGCACCCCCAGCCGGTCGCAGCCGCTGCCTGCAAGCGGCTCGAAACCCAGCGCCGCCACCCCCAGCGCCCGGTTCAGGATCGGCACCCCCTCCATCCGGGTGCGGGCGATCCGGTCGAAACGGGCCTCGAGGCGGGCACGGGCTTGCGCGGCGTCCTGCATCAGTCAACCACCATGAAATCTTCGCGCCGCCCGTCGCATTCGGGGCAGGTCCAGTGCTCGGGCAACTGCGAAAACGGCGTGCCCGGCGGGATCTGCCAGTAGTCGTCGCCCTTTTCCGGATCATACTGCCACCAGCAGATCTTGCATTCGAGGATGTCGTCATCCTTCAGCTTCGTCAGATCGCCGCCGAACGAGCCGTTGAAGTCACTCATCGTAAAGCCTCATCACCTCGGCCAGACGTCTTGCGCTGTCGCGGATGTCCTCGGGGGCGGCAAGGACCACCTCGGGGACGGGGGTGATCTCGATCGAATTGAGGATCAGCGCATCCTGCGAATTGAAATACTGAACCCACCAGACATTGCGGGTGCCGGTCGAGGACACCCGGCAGTTGCCGTAGCCGCGCGACAGCACGATGGTGTTGCCCACGCCCAGCTTGCGCGCCAGATAGTCCAGATCGGCCTCGGAATGGGGCAGCAGCGACAGGTTGATGCTGTGCGCCTGCACGCCGGGGCCGGCCCGAGGCACCTTTTCGGCAATCTCGGTCAGCAGGGGCGGCGCGTTGAACACCCCGCCGGGCAGCGGATCCGAGGCCGGCTCGGGCAGGTCGGCGGCCGCGGCGAAGACCCGCCCGGACACCGCCGCCGGCCAAGCGCCCACCTCGACCGTATCGCGGGCAAGGGCGCCTGCCTCGTCGAAATGCAGCACCCGCCACAGCCCGGCAAAGACCGATTCCTGCACCTGGATGCGCGGCCCGGCCACCATCGAGACCTCACCCTCGCCCAGAATCTGGTTCACCAGCCCCAGATCGGCGGGCGCCAGATCGGTGAGCTCGACCGGCTGCGCCGGATCGCCCGGCCGCCAGCCCTCCAGCACCGCGAGGATGGCCCGCAGCCGGTCCTTGCCGGCCTCCATCCCCATGGTCTCTTCCGGCTCCGGCGCCACCGGAAGCTGGAAGGTGAACATCTCGCGCGGGATTTCCATGGGCGCCAGTTCGACCCCGTCGGGGCTTTCGGGCTGGCTGCCGGGGCCGATCCCGAGGCCGGGTGGAAGCTGAAAATCCTGTGTCATGGGCCGGTGTCCTTTCGCGCTGTCATGTCACCGGGCGGCGCCGGCGGGGGCACAGCCTTCGGGGAATTCGTAGGGCGGCGGATCATGGGGCTGGCCGGCCAGGATCCGGTTGATCTCGGTGATGTAGTCCTGCCAGTCGAGCACCTTCTGGATGCGCCCCAGATAGCCGCCATTGCGCAGGAAGATCAGCACCGGGTAGCGGTTGAACCGGAACCGCGTCTGGATCTTGCGTTCGCTGCCCCGATCGAGCACCGCGCCGGTGAGGTGGCCGTTCGATGCCTTGATGATCTCGGGCAGGATCACGGCCAGATCGTTGACCTCCACATGGCGTTTCCAGTCGCCGCCCACCATCAGCACCATGTCGCCGGCGTCGCGGGCGAAATCGTCCAGCGTGTCGGCGCCGAGGACGGGCAGGTTTTCCCTTTCGATCACCGATTGCATCAATGGCGAAAACATCTCAGCGTCCCTCCCTGCGGTCGCGTTCTTCGGCGGCGGCGATGATGTCGGCAAACAGAACGTCGACATTGCCGTCGCCGCCGGCGATCACGTCGTCAAGCGCGGCCAGCGCGTCCGAAATCCGCGCCGCCTGCTGCGCGTCGAGCACCTCGCGCGCGGCATCGATGAACACCAGCACCCAGCTTCCGGGTGGCTGACGGCCCACCAGCATCATGTCGATGCGCCGCTGCCGCCCCTGGCGGTCGGCGCAGATCGCATGAGTGAGGCCGCATTCGACCACCTGCATGGGCACGCCAAGACACATCACCCCCGCCCTCCGGGGGTGCGGGCCAGAATGGCCTCGATCTCGGCATCGGGGTCGGCGGGCGGGGCGAAATTGGCGTCCGCCAGCAGCCGCAGGTCGCCGACCCGGCAGGCCTCCCCGGCCGTGGGGCGTTCGCCCTCATAGCGCGCGGCGGTCATGATCGGGCAGGCTATGGTGCTGTCGGGAGGCAGCGGCACCGGCCGGCGGCGCAGCACGATGCGGTGGCGGGCAAGCTCTTCCACGGCCATGTCGATGGCCGGGTCGATCCGGGCCCGGACCACATCGCGCAGGCCGCCGCCGTAATCGTCCAGCTCTTCGGGCTGCACCCCGATCAGCAACAGGCGCGAAGGCGCGTCGCCCATCATCGCCGCCATGGCCAGAACCTCCTGGAAACCGGTCTGGTGCAGGCTGATCTTCTTGCAGCCCATGAACCGGGGCACCTCGTCATCCTCGACCCGCTTCAGCGTGCCCGGAGGCAGGCCGTAATCGACCGCGTCGAACACGATCAGCACGTCCGCCTCGCGCACATGCTGCACCAGATAGATGCCCTGGGTGCCGCCATCCATCAGCGTGACGTTGTCGGGGGCCTCGTAGCGGCGGTGCATCTCCTCGACCGCGCGCACCCCGAAACCCTCATCCGCCCAGAGCAGGTTTCCGATCCCCAGAACAAGAACTTTCGGCCGGTCCGGCATGTCCTCTCCCTGTTTCCGCACCCCGCTGCGAATCGTCGCACCGGTTCGACGGCTTCCAGTATGGCAGAAAATCCGGCTGGTCGGCTTCCAAAGTGGAGAAGAAAATCTTGCGCCTTTTCAATGACTGCGCACCTGCGTGACAAGATAACTGGATAGCTGCATTTCACTGTGTGAAAAGTTGCTTTCCATGTAGGTATCCAGCATCGTCAAACGCAGGACGCCGCGCCCACGAAAAAGGGCGCGGCGTCCCGGCGAAGCTGCCGATGGTCCGGCTCAGTCCCGGTCCACGGGGCGGTCGTCCTTGAACATCCGCCAGCCGGAGATCATCGAGCTGATGATCGACTGCCGCGACATGATGTCTTCGCGCACCGCCACATAGACATGGATCATCACGAAGAGGACGATCACCCACATGCCCAGATGGTGCCAGGTGTGGACATCCTGGCTTTGCCCGAAAAGCGGGATCACCCAGGACGAGAACCATTCGTATTCCCATGAATCCATCCCCGCGCCTTCGCCGTAAAGGGCAAGACCGGTGACGATCATGAACACGATCCCCCACACATACATCACATGCATGACGACCACCGCCAGCGGGTTGTGGCCGGTATATTTGCGCGGCTCCTTCACCAGCATCAGATACCACAGGATCTCGTGCCAGACGCCGCCCCAGAAGCTGGGCCTCCACACCGGCGGCAGGAAGATCTCGCGCGCGTGAGAGTTGCCGACCACCACCCAGTAGAGACGGAACACGAAGCCCACGATCACCAGCCAGGCCGCCACGAAGTGGATGTAGCGGATCCACCCGAACAGGAACCAGTCGGAGGCCTCCCCGCCCAGCGAAGGCGGCGGAGAGCCGATGAGATAGCCGCTCACCCCCAGCGCCAGGATGGCGAAGGCCTGAACCCAGTGCCAGATGCGAAGTGGCGCCTGATAGACATAGATCGCCTCTTCCTTGTGTGCTCTGATCTCGACCATGGCGCGCCCTCCTCAGCGGACCTTGACGGTGGCCAGTTCCTCGCCGTCCTCGCTCATCACATGGGTCGAGCAGGCAAGACAGGGGTCGAAGCTGTGCAGCGTGCGCAGGATCTCGACCGGCTCTTCGGCCACCTCGACCTTCGTGTTCATCAGCGAGGCCTCGAAGGCGCCGATATTGCCCTCGTTGTCGCGGGGACTGCCGTTCCAGGTGGTGGGCACGACACACTGGTAGTTGTCGATCCTGGTGTCCTTGATGCGGACCCAGTGGCCCAGTGCCCCGCGCGGCGCCTCGGTAAAGCCCACGCCCCTGACCTCGTCCGGCCAGGTCTTCGGGTCGAACTTCTCGGT
>JALTNO010000374.1 GCA_027000645.1 Paracoccaceae bacterium
CATCTACGGGTTCTGGGGGCTCCTGATCGCCAACACGCTTTATGCCCTGCCGCAGGCGGTGATGATCATCGGCGCGGCGCTGGCGCTGTCGGATGCCCGCACCTACGAGGCGGCCGAGGTTCTTGGGGCCTCGCCCTGGCGGCAGTTCCGCGACATCACCCTGCCGGCGGCGCGCTTCGGCATCCTCAACGCCGCCTTCGTCACCTTCATCATCACCATCACCGATTTCGGCAACGCCGCGGTGATCGGGGGGGATTATTCGGTGCTGGCCACCGAGATCTATTCGCAGGTGATCGGCCAGATGAACTTCAATCTCGGCGCGGTGGTGGGCATCATGCTGCTGCTGCCCACGGTGGTGGCCTACTACATCGAGCGCCAGGCCATGAAGCGCCGTCAGGACCAGGGCGGCAGCGCCGCCGTGCCCTTCGTGCCCGCATTCGCGCCGGCGCGCGACATTCCCATGGCGGCGCTGTCCTTCCTGATCGCGGCGGCGATCGCGCTGGTGATCGGGATCGTGGTCTATGCCAGTTTCGTCAAGCTGTGGCCCTATCGCTTCGATCTGACCTTCAAGCATTACGCGATCACCCTGGCGGGGGGGTATTCGTCGCTGTGGATGACCATCCTCATTTCGGTCATGGCGGCCACCGGGGGAACCCTGCTGGTGTTCCTCCTCGGGCTGGGGCTGCGCCGCGCACCGGCCGCCATCGCCCGGCCGGTGCAGGTCATCGCGGTGATGCCGGCGGCGGTGCCCGGCATGGTGCTGGGGCTGGCCTACATCCTGACCTTCAACTCGACCGCGACGCCGCTCTATCTTCTGTATGGCACGGCGGCACTGATCGCGGCGGTGAACTTCTACCACTACCATACCCAGGCCTTCCTGACCGTGATGACCGGCTTTCGCCAGCTTCCCGCGGCGCTCGAGGAAGCCGCCGGAACGCTGGGGGCCGGGCTGGGACGGATCGCCCTGGGCGTGATCGCCCCGTTCCTGGCGCCGATGCTGGTTTCGGTGTTCTTCTTCCTGTTCATGCGCTCGATGGTGACGCTGTCGGCGGTGATCTTCCTGACCACGCCGAAGCTGACGGTGGCGGCGGTCACCATCATGCGGCTGGACGATGCGGGGCTGACATCCCAGGCGGCGGCGTTCTCGACCGCGGTGATGCTGGTCGTGGCGACGGCTCTCGTCACCATGAAGCTGCTGCTGAGGCTGACCGCGCGCCGGGGCGGCACGCAGGGCGCGGGCTGAAGGGCGGGCAGAGGGGCGGAGCAAGGCAATGTGGGCGCGCGAACGCAAACGGCGGATCATGGAGATCCTCGATACCCGCCAGCAGGTCAGCGCCGGGGCGCTGGCCAGCCTTCTGGGCGTGTCGCGCGAAACCGTCCGCCGGGATCTGGTGGATCTGGAAAACGACGGCCGGATCGCCCGCGTCCATGGCGGAGCAGTGCTGCCGCAGCCGGCGGTCGAGGCCCCGTTCCGCAAGCGCATGAACACCCGCCAGCGCGAGAAACGCGAAATCGCCCGCAAGGCGGCGGGCCTGATCCGGCCCGGCAACTGCGTGATGGTGGATGCCGGCTCCACCACATCGGTTTTCGCGCAGGAGCTGATGCGGGTGCCCGACATCATGGTGGTGACCAATTCCATCGACATCGCCACCACGATCCAGAGCGCCGGCGCGGAAATCGAACTGGTGCTTCTGGGCGGCAAGCTGGTCAGCGATGTGCCCGGCACCTACGGCGCGCTGACCCTGGCCGAGATCGAACGCTTCCGCGCCGACATCGCCTTCGTCGCCCCGGTGGCGCTGGACCCGGCCGAAGGGGCCTTCGATTTCGACCTGCACGAGGCCGAGGTCGCCGGCGCCATGATCGCGCAGGCGGCACAGGTGGCGATGCTGGTCGATCACGGCAAGCTGCGCGCGACCAGCCGGGTGCGCTATTGCCCGCCCGAACGGATCGACGTGCTGGTCACCGACAAGGCGGCGCCGGCCGAAACGGTAGAGGCCTTCGAAAGGGCCGGGATCCGGGTGCTGAACTGAGCCTGCCGGCACGTGCCGACAGAGCCGTCCCCGCGGCCCCGGCAACCGCCGGATCGGAATGACCGGTTCGGAGGCTGATCTCGGGGGCTGATGCGGCAAGATGGTGCGGTCGAGAAGACTCGAACTTCCACGGGTGTTACCCCACAGCGACCTCAACGCTGCGCGTCTACCAATTCCGCCACGACCGCACTGTCCCGGCTTGGTGTGAACGGGCGTATAGAACGTCCGGGCGATGTTGTGAAGGGGCAAAAACGCCTCCTCTCAACGGAAGTTGATTTCCCTCGCCGCGGCTGCGCTGTCAGGCTTGCAGCAGCATCGAAGGAGGGCCCCGCCATGACCGATGCCGGCCCCGTCCCCGCCAGGCCGCCCGGAGATCTCCGCGTGGTCGAGATCGGCTTCGTGTCCGACGTGGTCTGCCCGTGGTGCGTCGTCGGCTTCAAGCAGCTCGAACGCGCGCTCGGGCAGATGGCCGTCCGGGCGCGGCTGACCTGGCATCCGTTCGAACTCAACCCCCAGATGCCGCCCGAAGGCCAGAACCTGCGCCAGCACCTGATCGAGAAATACGGGATCACCGAGCAGCAGAGCCGCCAGGCGCGCGCGCATCTCGCCCGGATCGGAGCGGAGCTGGGCTTCGATTTCAACCTTTCCGACGACATGCGCATGGTCAATACCTTCCGCGCCCACCAGCTGCTGGACTGGGCGGCACTGCACGGGCGCCAGCATCCGCTCATGCT
>JALTNO010000375.1 GCA_027000645.1 Paracoccaceae bacterium
CCACAACGAGAACCCCAAACCGTACAAATGGGTCAAATCCGCCGACGAAATCCTCGCATCCGTCAAACGGTTCTGTCAGAAAACACAGAAAAGAAAATGCGGCGAACTTTAGATTCAGGTGACTAGCTTGCGTAGATTCATTTTTTCAGAATCGAAAAGTCACGCGGAAAGAAGGTTCAGAGTACACCTCGCGCCGCCGGCAAGGCGACGAGCGCAGGGCGGAATACCGCTTCTGCCACGCCTCGTACTCGGCTGCCCGGCGGGCTTTTGCAAGTCAATGGGTTATCGCGGCGTTTTGATCTCAAACTCGAGGATGGCGGCTTCGATAATGTCGGGCCTGAATTCGGCATGCAGACCGATGGCGACCAGCTGGCTTTCATCCGGGGGCGGGGCCGGGCTGGCCGACCAGAACAGACCCGCGCGCTGCAGCATGACTCCCGTGCCTTCCGGTGTCAGCACCGTGCCCTTGAGGCGCAGGCAGCCGGAAACGTCGCGCCGTGATCGGTGCCGCAAATCCTGCGGAGAAACCGCGCCCCGGCCCCGGTAGTGCCAGGTCGCGTATGAGGTGGCGTGCTCGTGGACAGTATCGATGTTCAGGCCGGCCAGTTGCGGGTTTTCGCCATTGGGGCGGAACAGCGCTGCCACCGCTGCGCCGGTCGGGTTTGTGGTCACCTCCACCCCGGCGGCGATTTCCGCAAGCCGCGCGACAACATCGAGCAGGCGCGGCGGCTCCACCAGATCGGCCTTGGTCACCACCAGCCGGCTGGCGGCGCGGATCTGCCGTTCCAGACTGTCGGCCAGAAGCGTGTCGGAAAGGTCTCGCTCCATGTTCAGCGCATCGGCCAGGCAGATCACCGTGCGCAGTTCCAGTTCCGGCTCGGCCACCGCGATCTGTGCGATACGCGCGGGATCGGCCACGCCGCTGGCCTCGATCACCAGCAGGTCGGGGCGGTCGTCGCTGCGCAGGATCCTGTCGATCGCGTCATAGAGGTCGCCGCCGATGGTGCAGCAGATGCAACCGTTGGTGAGCGCGATCGTGTCGCCGCCTGCCCGGGCGATCAGCTCCGCGTCGATGGAGATGGCACCGAAGTCGTTGACCAGAACCGTGATCCGCTGGCCACCGGGTGCCGCCAGAAGCCGGTTGACGAGTGTCGTCTTGCCGACGCCGAGATAGCCCGTGATCACCGCGACCGGCAGAGGCGGCAGACCCGCTCCCTCCGTAGAATTCGGGCTGTTCATGGCCGGAATACCCGACCGCCGAACACCGTGCCGAGCACCTCGATGTCACGCATCTCCTCCGCCGGCACGGCCAGCGGGTCATCGGCGAGGATCGCGAAATCGGCGCGCTTTCCGCAGGCGATCGAGCCGATCTCGTGATCCAGCTTCAAGGACCAGGCCGCGCCCAGCGTCACCGCATGCAGCGCCTCGGTCGGCGTCAGGCGCTGCGTCGCGCCCAGCACCCGCCCCGAAGGCGTGATCCGGTTGACCGCCGCCCAGGCCGTGTGCAACGGGCCGAGCGGCGTCACCGGAGCATCGGAATGCACCGTCAGCGGCACGCCGGCATCCAGCGCCGCGCGGCAGGCGTCCATCCGTGCCGCTCGGTCGGGGCCGAGCGTGATGTCGTGGTGCTGATCGCCGAAATACCAGATGTGGTTGCTGAACAGGTTGCACCCCACCCCCAGCGCCGCCATCCGTGCGAACTGCGCGGCGTCCGCCATCTGGCAATGCTGCAGGATGTGGCGGTGATCGCCACGCGGATGGCGCGACAGCGCCGCCTCGATCGCGTCCAGCGCCGCGTCTATGGCCTCGTCACCGTTGACATGGATGTGCATCTGTACCCCCGCGGCGTGCAGGGTTTCGACTGCGCGGGCCAGTTGCTCGGGGGCCATGTTCCAGATGCCGTTCGGCTGACCACCGAGATAGCCCGGCCATTTCAGACGCGCGGTAAAGGCCTGGATCGAACCGTCCGCCATCAGCTTGACCGCCCCCAGCCGCAGCTTGTCTGTGCTGCGCGCGCGCAATTCGCGCGCCCGCGCGGCGACGTCGTCGGGCGGGCGCGAGATGCCGTTCAGCGCCGGCACGATGCGCAGCGGATAATCCTCGCCCCCGGTGGTTTCCTGAAGCGTCGCAACGTCCTCTTCGGGAAGATCGTTGAACAGATCGGCCAGCGTCGTCACGCCGGCCCGCACCGCCGTCAGGCCCAGATCACGAACCGCCACGGCGGTACGGGAAAGAGCGCGGAAATCCACCCCAAGCCGCCGCAGGATCGGGAACATGGCCGCCATTTCCTGCACTTCGCCGTTGGGGGTGCCATCCTCGAAGCGCACCAGCCCTTCGACATTTGGGTTGCCGTCATAGCCGGCCAGCTTCATCGCTGCGCTGTTTGCGGTCAGCACGTGAAAGTTGGAATGCATCACGATGACCGGCCGGTGCGCCGAGACAGCGTCCAGATGATTGCGGTTCAGCCGCTCGGTGGGCAGGAAGATCGGATCGAAGCCCCAGGCCACCAACGGCGTATCGGCCGCGAGCATGGTATCGTGCTCCTTCAGCCGAGCGATCACCTGCTCGATGTCCGTCAACCCGGACCAGCGGGTGCCGTCGGGCGCCACCCGGTCGTGGAAGCCGATATAGAGATAGCGCCACATCGCACCGGCCATCAGATGGGCGTGGCCTTCGACGAAGCCGGGCAGCAGGACCGCATCGCGCAGCCGGTCGTCAACCCGACCGCCGCCCCAGGCGTCGGCGCAGGAGGCATCGCCC
>JALTNO010000376.1 GCA_027000645.1 Paracoccaceae bacterium
TCCTGCCCCTGCGGGTCGTAGATCTCGACGTGATCGTGATCTACGACCCGCAGGGGCAGGAGGCCTCCGACGGGCCGAAACCGCTGGCGGCGCGCCAGTATTACGCGCGGCTGACGCAGGCGCTGATCACTGCGCTGACCGCGCCCACCGCCGAGGGGCGGCTCTACGAGGTGGACATGCGGCTGCGCCCCTCGGGCACGCAGGGGCCGGTGGCCACCAGCCTTGCCAGCTTCACCGACTATCAGCGCAACGCCGCCTGGGTGTGGGAGCACCTGGCGCTGACGCGGGCGCGGGTGGTGGCCGGGGATCCGGGGCTTGGCGACGATATCGAGAGCTTCCGCCGCGCGCTTCTGGCCGGGGCGCATGACCACGACCGGGTGCTGCGCGAAGTGGCGAAGATGCGCGCCCGCATCGCCGCGGCGAAATCGCCGGCGGGGCTGTGGGATGCCAAGACCGGTCCCGGCCGGGTGCAGGACATCGAGCTTCTGGCGCAGGCCGGGGCGCTGCTGTCGGGTTCGCCCCGGCGTTCGGTCGCCAGCGGCCTTGACGGCGCGGTGACAAGCGCCATTCTGGGGGCTGCCGATGCGGCCTGGTTGCGGCAAAGTTACGATCTGTTCTGGAACATGCACGTGGCGACGCGGCTGATTTCGGGCAAGGTGATCGATGCCGCGCAGATCGGCGAAGGGGGGGCGGCGTTCCTGTGCCGCGCGACCGGGTTCGCGGATCTCCCGGCCTTGCGCGCGGCGCTGGAACAGCGATACGCGGGCGCGGCCGCCATCATAGCCGCGGCACTGCCGCCGGAGGACGGGGATGAAGAGTGATCCGAAATTCGACCCCAAGGGGCTTATCCGCGAATCCTACCGCATCGAGGGCATCTCGGATGCCGAATGTCGCTCCATCTTCCTCGACTGGGCAATCAGCCTGCCCGACGGAACCGCCACCGAACGGGCGTTGCAGGCGCTGCTGGCGCGCCACGGCAAGGATGCCCCCGACCACCCGATGACGCGGGTGATGCGCGAGGGGCTGACCAGGATGGCAACGCCGCGCCGGCGCGGGGGCTGGCGCGCGCGCCAGCGCCGAAGCATCTGACCCGACCAGCCGGTCCCCGCCGTCAAGTGGGCCGGCCCGTTGTTCCCCTTGCCCGACGACCATCCCCTTCATCTTGCCCGAAATACTCCGGGGGCGCGGGGGCAGAGCCCCCGCTGCCGGGCATGCGGAATCCGGATCAGACGCGCATCAGCGGGCGCTGCGCTCGGCGGTATCGACGGAAAACAACCCCGCCAGCCGGTCGAAGACATGGGCGCGCGTGGCCGCCCGTTCCATGAGGACTTCGTGTTCGGCGCCGGCGATGACCTCAAGCTCGCCGCGCGGCCACGTCGCCATCCGGTCGTGGATCGGCTGCGGATCGACGATCTTCTCGCACCCGCCCAGGAAGGTCACGCAGGGCAGGTCGGGCGAGGGCCGCCCGGCCAGGTGCCGGCATTCCCGCAGCGCTTCGCGCAGCCAGTGCAGGCTGGGCCCGCCCAGGCCCAGCTCCGGATGGGCGGCAAGCTGCTCGCGCATCATCCGGTACATCTCCGGGTCGGTGGTCAGCCAGTTGCCCTCGAACGCCTGTTCCTCGACATAGTTGCCCGCTGTCGAGCCTGGCGCCAGACGATCTCCAAGCCCCAGCAGCGGCGCGGCATGCGACAGGCCCCAGGCGATCGGGCGCATGTGGGCGGGCATCTGGATGCCCCACATCGGCCCGGTGAAGGCACAGCTCTGCACCGTCAGCCCCTCCATCACCGCGCGCAGGCCGATGCAGCCGCCCATGGAATGGGCCAGCAGGTGAAAGGGGCGGGGCAGGTCCAGCTCGCGCGCCGCGCGCAACAGCGCGGCCACGTCCTTCTGGTAGTCGGGAAACCGCTCCACATGCCCGATCCGGCGGTCCGGCAGCAGCCGGTCGGCCAGCCCCTGGCCGCGCCAGTCCACCGCCAGCAGGGCGAAGCCGCGTTCGGCCATGGCCCGGGCGGTATCGCCGTATTTCTCGACATATTCGGTTCGGCCGGGAAACAGCAGCACCGTCCCCTGCGCCGCCCCGCGCGGGTGCCAGGCGCCGATGCGGATGCGCACGCCGTCCGACGTCTTCACCCACAGCGCCCGGCCACCCGGCGGCCCGCCGGCCACCTCTTCGAAAAGCGGGGCCGACTCCAGCAGCATCAGGCCAGAACCGAAGCCAGCTTCATGGCCACGCCCATGTCGCCATCCACCGTCAGCTTGCCCGACATGAAGGCGCCGGTGGGATTGAGCTCGCCGCTCAGGATCGCCTCGAAGGTTTCGGCATCGGCCGAAAGGGTCACGTCCGCCTCGTCATCGGCGATGCGGGCGCCGTTTGCATCGATGACCACGGCGCCGACGCCGGTCAGTTCGAACTTCGCGCTGCCGTCGAAGCCGCCGCCAAGCTTTTCGTTCAGTTCCGCCACGGCCTTTTCAAGTATGTCGCTCATCTGCGTCCTTCCGTTTCACAAGGGCGCGCGCCCTCTGGTAATCGCTGCGCGCCGCGTTACATTGACCGATGTTATGAGACTTGCCCACCTCAATCTCAAACCTGTCGTGGCGGCAATGGCCCTGATCGCCACCATTTCCGGCCCGGCCGCGGCGCAACAGGCCGATCCGGACGACGAATCCGCCCTGCTGCAGGCGCTGACCCGCGCCGATCCGGCCGAGGCAAGACGGGTCGAACGCCAGTTGCAGGCGATCTGGTCGAAAAGCGGCTCGGTGGCGCTGGACCTGCTGCTCAGCCGCGGGCGCGAGGCGCTCGAGCGAGGCGACACCCGCGCTGCCATCGAGCACCTGACCGCGCTGACCGACCATGCGCCGGAGTTTGCCGAAGGCTGGCACATGCGCGCCTCGGCCTTCTTCAAGGCCGGGCTCTACGGTCCCGCAATCGCCGATCTGGGGCGTGCGCTGACGCTCAACCCCAACAATTACGACGCGATCTTCGGGCTGGCATCGATACTCGAAACCATCGGAGACGAGGAAAGGGCCTATGAAGCCTATGCCCGTGTCATCGCCATCAATCCCAACCACGAGGACGCATCCGAGGCGCTGAAGCGGCTTGAGCCGCGGGTGAAGGGCAAGGCGCTCTAGGACGGGCGCGCACGGGCGCGGTCGCGGGGCGCGAAACGGGCACGATCAGGGGGCGCAGGGGACAATCGTGAACGGCAATTCCAGGGTCGTGGCCGTGCTCGGCCCGACCAATACCGGCAAGACCCATTACGCGATCGAGCGGATGCTGGCTCATCGCACCGGCGTGATCGGTCTGCCGCTGCGGCTTCTGGCGCGCGAGGTCTATGACCGGATCCGGCGCCTGCGCGGGCCGTCGGTGGTGGCGCTGGTGACCGGCGAGGAACGGATCGTGCCGCCGCGCACGCAATACTGGGTCTGCACGGTCGAGGCGATGCCCGAGGGCATGGGCTGCGATTTCCTGGCGGTGGACGAGATCCAGCTTTGCGCCGACCCCGAGCGCGGCCACGTTTTCACCGACCGCCTGCTGCGCGCGCGCGGCCTGCACGAGACGCTGTTTCTTGGCTCGGACACCATGCGCGGGCCGATCGCGGCGCTGGTGCCGGGGGTGCAGTTCATGCGCCGCGACCGGATGTCCGATCTGGTCCATACCGGCGCGAAGAAGCTCTCGCGGATGCCGCCGCGCAGCGCCATCGTCGGGTTCTCGGTCGAGAACGTCTATGCCATGGCCGAGCTGATCCGCCGCCAGAAGGGCGGCGCGGCGGTGGTGATGGGGGCGCTTTCCCCGCGCACCCGCAACGCGCAGGTGGCGCTCTACCAGAGCGGCGAGGTGGACTATCTCGTGGCCACCGATGCCATCGGGATGGGGCTGAACCTCGATATCGACCACGTGGCGTTCTCGTCGCTGAGCAAGTTCGACGGCCGGCGGATGCGGCCGTTGCAACCGGGCGAACTGGCCCAGATCGCCGGTCGCGCCGGGCGCGGCATGGCCAATGGCACCTTCGGCGTCACCGGCGAGGCCCGACCGCTGGCCGACGAGGTCGCGCAGGCGATCATGGAGCACCGCTTCGCCCCCGTCAGGCGGCTCAACTGGCGCAATTCGCGGCTCGAATTCGGATCTGTGGCGCGGCTGATCCGCTCGCTCGAAGCCGTGCCCGACAGCGAGGTTCTGGTGCGCGCCCGCGAGGCCGACGACCTGGCGGCGCTGAAGACGCTCTCGGGCGTGGCCGAGGTGGCCGCGCGGGCCTCGGACGCGCCCTCGGTGCGGCTCTTGTGGGACGTGTGCCGGATCCCGGATTTCCGCGGCATCAGCCATGCCGAGCATGCCGCGCTGCTCGAGGTGATCTTCCGTTTCCTGCACGAACGCGGCGCCGTGCCCGACGACTTCATGGCCCGGCAGATCGCGCGGATCGACCGGGTGGACGGGGATATCGACGTGCTGGGCCGGCGACTGGCCTTCATCCGTACGTGGACATATGTCGCGCAGCGCAAGGGCTGGGTGCGCGACGAAAGCCATTGGCGCGGGGAAACCCGCGCGGTAGAAGACAGGGTATCGGATGCGCTTCACGGCGCGCTGACGAAAAGATTTGTGGACCGGCGCACCTCGGTTCTGTTGCGCCGCCTCAAGCAGAAGGAGGCCCTTTTGGCCGAAGTGAACGACAACGGAGAAGTGACCGTCGAGGGCGAATTCGTCGGACGGCTGGAAGGGTTCCGGTTTTCCCCGGACCGGAGCGCCCAGGGGGCCGAGGCCAAGGCGGTGAACGCGGCGGCGATGCAGGCGCTGGCGCCGAAATTCCACCTGCTGGCGGACCGGTTCTACAACGCGCCCGATACCGAGATCGACTTTACCGATCAGGGCGGACTGATGTGGGGCGACGTGGCGGTGGGCAAGCTGGTGGCCGGGTCCGAGCCGCTGCGCCCCGGGGTCGAGGTCTTCGTGGACGAGGCCGCCGGGCCGGAGGTGGCCGAGAAGGTGAAGCGTCGCCTTGCGCATTTCATCGACCGCAAGGTGGCCTCGCTGTTCGAGCCGCTGCTGGCGTTGCAGAAGGACGAAACCCTCACCGGCCTGGCCCGCGGCTTTGCCTTCCGCATGGTCGAGAATTTCGGCATCCTGCCGCGCGCGCAGGTGGCGCGCGAGGTCAAGGAGCTGGACCAGGACATGCGCGGCGCGCTGCGCAAGCACGGGATCCGCTTCGGCCAGTTCACCATCTTCATGCCGGTGCTGCTCAAGCCGGCGCCGACGCGGCTGCGGCTGGTGCTGTGGTCGCTGGCCGAGGGGTTGCAGGAATTTCCCTCGGCGCCGCCGCCGGGGCTGGTGACGGTGCCGGTCGATCCCGAGGCGCCGCGCGGCTATGACACCATGAGCGGCTATCGCAACGCGGGTGCGCGCGCGATACGCATCGACATGCTGGAACGGCTGGCCGACATGCTGCGCGGGCAGGACAGCCGCGCGGGGTTCGAGGCCAGCGCCGACATGCTGTCGATCACCGGCATGACGCTGGAACAGTTCGCCGATCTGATGCAGGGGCTGGGATACCGCGCCGAACGGGGCGAACGCGTCAAGCAGCGGGTGCAGCCGCAGCCCGCCGACACGCAGGGCGGCGATGCCGCGCCGGAAGGGAGCGCCGCGAAGGACGAGGCCCGCCCGCCCGAAGGCGATGCCGCCGCCGGGGACACGGCCGGCGATGCGCCCGGGGACGTGGTCGGCGATGCAACCGGGGATGCGACCGCACAAGGCGAGGGGGCGCAGCCTGGCCTGCAGGGCACGGCACCTGCGCCCGAGGATGGTTCGGTGTCCGAAACCGCTGCGACGCCGGAGGAAACAGATGCCGGGGATACCGCGGCGGGCGATCCCGCGACCGTTGCGGAGCAGGCGGTTCCCGCCGAGGAGGAGGCCCCGGAAATCGAGATCTTCTACACCTTCACCTGGGCCCGCCCCCGCAACCGTGGCGGCGGGCGCCGTGACGGGCAGGCAGGCGGGGCGCAGGGCCGGGGCAAGCCCCGCGGCAAGGGCAAGCGGCCCCGGCAGGGCAAGCCGGGCGATGCAGGGTCCGAGCGGGCGCCGCGCAGCTATTCCGCCCGCCCGCCGAAGAAGAAGGACGACCGGATCGACCCGGACAACCCCTTCGCCGCCGCGCTCATGGCTCTGAAGGACGGAAAGTAGCGCCCGCCGATGACCGGACCGGACGCCCCCGCCGCCCGCGTCAGGCTGGACAAGTGGCTGTGGTATGCGCGGTTCTTCAGGACCCGCAGTCTCGCCGCGCGCCAGGTCGCGGGCGGACATGTGCGCGTCAACGGCAACCGGGTGCGGAAACCGGCGCAGCCGGTGGGGCCTGGCGATGTGCTGACCTTCGCCCAGGCCCGGCGGATCCGCGTGGTGCGCATCCTCGCGGCCGGCACGCGCCGGGGTCCTGCCCGCGATGCGTGCTTGCTCTACGAGGATCTTTCGCCCGCCGGGTCGTCTTCTTCCGCTCTCTCCGCTTCATCTCGCGACAAGTACTCCGGGGGCGCGGGGGCAGCGCCCCCGCCCAACCCGCGTTTCGAAGGCAGGGGCCGACCCACGGGACGCGACCGGCGGCAGCTTGAGCGGGCGCGGCGAAACGAGGCCGATTGACGCCTTGAAGAACCCGGCGCGCTGCTCTAGTTGGACGCCAGATGGTGAAACGGAAAGCCCGCTAATGACCTATATCGTCACCGACAACTGCATCGCCTGCAAATACACCGACTGCGTCGAGGTCTGCCCCGTGGACTGCTTCTACGAGGGCGAGAACATGCTCGTCATCCACCCTGACGAATGCATCGACTGCGGCGTGTGCGAACCCGAATGCCCCGCCGATGCGATCCGCCCCGATACCGAGCCGAACATGGAAAGCTGGGTCGAGCTGAACCGGAAATATGCCGAGCTGTGGCCGGTGATCATCTCGAAGAAGGACCCCCTGCCGGATGCCGAGAAGCATGACGGCGAGGAAGGCAAGCTGAAGAAGTATTTTTCCGAGAAGCCGGGCGAGGGCGGCTGAGGGAAAACCGGCTCTCCGGCGGGGAGGGATTGCAGGAGCGGAACAGGCAGTTTGCCGCGCGCCCACTTTGAAACGGGCGCGATTCGTGCTATGTTAACTCTTGTAAATGATGCCAGCCACCGGAATACCACCCCGCAGGGAACCTCGCATGGGGTGGTCCTGCTTGCGAAAATTGCGACCTGGGCCGCGAAACGCGATGACGCGGGCCGGTGCTTTTGACGCCGAGTTTCCGGAACAGACGCAAGGAAGACCTGTATGACCAAGTCCAAGAAGCTCGAATTCCGCCCCAACGACTACGTGGTCTACCCGGCGCATGGCGTCGGGAAGATCGTGTCGATCGAAGAACAGGAGGTGGCGGGTTTCAAGCTCGAACTGTTCGTGATCTCGTTCGAGAAGGACAAGATGACGCTGCGGGTGCCGACCAACAAGGCGACCGAGGTGGGGATGCGGTCGCTCAGCTCGCCCGACGTGATCGAGAAGGCGATGAAGACGCTCAAGGGCAAGGCCCGGGTCAAGCGGGCGATGTGGTCGCGCCGGGCGCAGGAATACGAACAGAAGATCAACTCGGGTGATCTGATCTCGATTGCCGAGGTGGTCCGCGACCTGCATCGCACCGACGACCAGCGCGAGCAGAGCTATTCCGAGCGTCAGCTTTACGAGGCGGCGCTGGAGCGGCTTACCCGCGAGGTGGCCGCCGTCAGCGGCGACGAGGCGGAAGCCGTGCGCAAGGTCGATGCGGTCCTGACCTCGCGCGCCGCCTGATCCGTCCGTACGGCCGGTTCCGATCCGCGCCCCGCCGGGGCGCGGTTTTTCGTTGCCCTGGCCGCTTGCGGGTCGGCTCTGCCGGGCGGGGGCTCTGCCCCCGAACCCCCGGAGTATTTCAGGCAAGATGAAGGGGCGGGCGGGTTTGGTTGTGGACAACGCCGATCGAGCGGCTATCACCGATGGGGGCTGATACGGGACGTGATCATGCGCGAGCGGGTGAAGGACAAGCTCAGGCAGCTATATACCGGGCCCGAGGCGACCGCGGTCCGGTTCCGTTATGCGCTCATCCTGTTCGACGCGCTGACCATCCTGTTCTTCATTCTTGCCACGCCGTTTCGGGACGTGCCGGGGTTTCACTCGGCCGGAATGGTCATCGGGGTGCTGATCCTGTGCGATTTCGCCGCCCGGCTGTGGATTGCCGAGAACCGGTGGCAGGCGCTGTTCAGGATCTATACGCTGGCCGATCTGGTGGTGGTCGTCGTGGTGTTCCTCGATCCCCTTCTGGAGCACAACTTCGCCTTTCTGCGGATCCTGCGCGGGTTGCGCCTGATCCATTCCTACCAGCTTCTGGGGGATCTGCGCCGGGACAGCCTGTTCTTTCGCAAGCATGAAGATGCGGTGATTGCCGCCATCAACCTGTTCGTGTTCATCTTTCTTACCGCTTCGGCGGCCTACGCGATGTTCTTCGACGACCGTCCCGGCGTGGAGTCCTATGTCGATGCGCTTTACTTTACCGTCGCCACGCTGACCACCACGGGATTTGGGGACATCACGCTGGATTCGACCGCCGGAAAGCTGTTTTCGGTCTTCATCATGGTGGTGGGGGTGGCGCTGTTCGTGCAGCTGGCGAGGACCGTGTTCATGCCGTCAAAGGTGCGTCATACCTGCCCGGTCTGCGGGTTGAGCCGGCACGATATCGATGCCGTGCACTGCAAGCATTGCGGCACCACGCTGAAGATCGAGACGCCGGGTGCGGATTGAGTTCACCCGCTCAGCGCCGCCTGCAGTCCCAGCAGCAGGGTGATTTCGGCCATCTGCTGGGCCGCGCCGAGGATGTCTCCGGTCTGGCCGCCGATGCGGATGCGTGCCAGATGCGCCACGCCAAGCACCGCAAGCGCGCCCGCCAGTGCCGGCAGGATCACCGCGCCGCCGGCGAAAAGCAGCGCCAGCGCCGCTCCGAAGGCGAGGGCGGCAAGGCTTGCATCGCGTCCCGGCCGGCCGATTGCGCGCGACAGCCCGCCCGGCCGGGCAGGCGGCAGGGCGGTCATCAGCAGCGGCAGCGGCGCCCGCGACAGTGCGGCCACGGCGACCAGAGGGCCGGTCAGCGCGCCGGCGGCGATCAGCCCGGAGAGCGCGCTCCAGCGCAGCCCCAGCCCGAGGATCAGCGCCAGCACGCCATAGCTGCCGATATGGCTGTCCTTCATGATCGCGAGCCTGCGGTCGCGGTCCTGTCCGCCCCAGAGCCCGTCCACCGTATCGGCAAGCCCGTCTTCGTGCATGGCTCCGGTGGCGGCGATCTGCACCGCAAGGACCAGCCCCGCCGCGGCCGCCGGAGCCAGCCCGAAGGCAAGGGCCAGCGCACCCGCGGCGGCGGCGATCAGGGCAACGGCGAGGCCCGCCAGCGGCCAGGCCCAGGCGGCGCGCGCCTGGCGGGCAAAGGCGTGGTCCGGCAGCCGCGGCAGCGGCAGCCGCGTGAGCAGCGCCAGCGCCACGCCGGCGTCCTGCAGCAGGGCGGGAAGGGGGGCCGTGTCGTTTTTGCGCATCCTTGGGCCCTTTCCGGGGCTTGTGACCTTCGGGCAAGCGATTAAACACGCAAGTCGAACCCGTTGCAATGAGGCTGCGCATGCTTCCCCGTCTGACCGATCTCGATCATTTCCGTTCCCTTCTGGCCTCTGCCCCCGGACCCGACGAGGGGGCACATGCGCGTGCCGAGGCGCGCAACGGGCAGTTGACCAAGCCGCCCGGCGCGCTGGGGCGGCTGGAGGAGCTGGCGATCTGGTATGCCGGCTGGCGGGGCACGCCGCGGCCCGGGATCTCGGCCCCGCAGGTGGTGGTGTTTGCCGGCAATCACGGGGTCACCGCGCAGGGCGTTTCGGCCTTTCCGGCCGAGGTGACGGCGCAGATGGTGGCGAATTTCGAGGCCGGCGGCGCCGCGATCAACCAGCTTGCCCGGGCCGCGGGGGCGCGGATGGATGTGGTGGCGCTTGATCTCGACCGGCCGGTGGCGGATTTCACGCGCGCGCCGGCGATGGACGAGGCGGAGTTTCTGGATGCGCTCCGCGCCGGCTGGAGCGCGGTCGATCCCGGGGCGGATCTGCTGGTGGTGGGCGAGATGGGCATCGGCAACACCACCGCGGCGGCGGCGATCGCCCATGCGCTGTTCGGTGGTGCGGCGGCCGACTGGACCGGGCGCGGCACCGGCGTCGATGAGGCGGGCCTTGCCAACAAGATCCGCGTGGTGGACGCGGGCGTGGCCCGTCACGCCGGCGACGGGGCGGACGGGCTGGACATCCTGGCCCGGCTTGGCGGGCGCGAGCTTGCGGCCATGGCCGGGGCGATTGCGGCGGCGCGGATGATGCGGATTCCGGTGATCCTTGACGGGTTCATCTGCTCGGCGGCGGCGGCCTGTCTCGAGGCGGTGCAGCCGGGCGCCCTGGATCATGCGGTGGCCGGGCATCTGAGCGCCGAGGGCGCCCATGGCGCCTTGCTGGCGCGGCTGGGCAAGGAGCCGATCCTGTCGCTGGGGCTGCGCCTGGGCGAGGGATCGGGCGCGGCGGTGGCGATTGGCGTGCTGAAGGCGGCCGTGGCCTGTCACAGCGGCATGGCCAGCTTTGCCGAGGCCGG
>JALTNO010000377.1 GCA_027000645.1 Paracoccaceae bacterium
AGCCGCGGTAGCCCGTCACCAGCCCCGCCGTGTTGTGCCCGGCGGCCCGGTCGCGCGCCTTCTGCATCAGCATGAGCCGCACCAGAGCCTGGGTGCCGTTCAGCAGAACCGGGCTCTTGTCCAGGTCAAAGCGATCGTTCAGCGAGATCTTCTGCGTGCTCATGTTTGCCGCGCCTCCCAACATCAAACATTATGCTTTCGCTGTCCGCAATGTTAGGTCACAATTGCTGACCTGTATAGGAAATTTTTCGGAATTTCGAATCGAGCCGCTCAATTCGCCTCGAAATTTCGTGAACTTTCGGATAGGCAAAGCCGCGGAAAAGGAAAGTTGCGGGCATGGACTGGGACAAGCTCAGAATA
This sequence comes from Paracoccaceae bacterium, assembly GCA_027000645.1. Taxonomy (GTDB): domain Bacteria; phylum Pseudomonadota; class Alphaproteobacteria; order Rhodobacterales; family Rhodobacteraceae; genus Jhaorihella. Next base: position 361 of record JALTNO010000377.1, read on the forward strand.
TTTCACGCCGTTGCCGATGCGGGCAGCCTCACCCATGCCGGCGACCGGCTGAACCTGTCGCAATCGGCGGTCAGCCGGCAGATCCGGGCGCTCGAGGAAAGCCTCGGGACCACCCTGTTTCACCGCCATGCGCGGGGGCTGATTCTCACCGAACAGGGGGAATTGCTGTTCGAGGCCACCAGCGCCATGTCGAAGCGGCTGGAGACCGCCGCCGCCCGCATCCGCGATTCCGAGGAAGAGGTGTTCGGCCAGCTGCGGGTGACCACCACGCTGGCCTTCGGCACGCTGTGGCTGGCGCCGCGGCTGAGCACGCTCTACGAGCGCTACCCCGACCTCAAGATCGACCTGATGCTGGAAGAGCGGGTGCTCGACCTGCCCATGCGCGAGGCCGACGTGGCCATCCGCATGAAGGAACCCAGCCAGGCCGACCTGATCCGCAAGCGCCTGATGACCGTCCGGCTGCAAGTCTATGCCTCGCGCGGCTATCTTGCCAGGGCGGGAACGCCCGAGAGGATCGAGGACATCGCCAGTCATCGTCTCATCAGCCAGAGCCCGGCCTCGCCCCAGGTGGCGGCCGGCGCGATTCTGGTCCAGCGCCTGCTGGCCGAAAACCCGCAGTCGCGCCTGACGGTGAACAACTATTTCGGCGTCCTCCAGGGCGTGCTGCACGACCTGGGAATCGGCGTGCTGCCCGACTACCTGACCGAGGAATTCCCCGACCTGGTCCGCGTGCTGCCGGAAATCGAATCCAACGAGGTGCCCGTCTTCCTCGCCTATCCGGAAGAGCTGCGCCATTCCAAGCGCATCTCGGCATTTCGGGATTTCGTCCAGGAAGAAGTCATCGCCCATCGCAAGCGCCTGAAACGGCTGGGCAAAATCTGACTGCAAGATGCATGTTCCGCGGCGGCGCGGCGAAGCCATGCAGAGAGTGCATGGCGGGAATGCTGCGGGTGCGACATGTTCGACCTTGATCGACACGGCCGTGACGAATAAATGAGCATTCGAAGGCGATGGCGCCTGATTGCGCATCATCTTCATACCTCCCTGTTGGACTTCGGCCGAGCTTAGTGCTCGGCCTTTTTTTTGCAGCGCAGCGGTCAAAATAACTGTGGTGCCATCCTGCCTGCGGTCATAATGTTTTTCGAAATCCGTATTTCCCTACCGCAGGGCAGACGATGTTCAGATTTCCTTCGAAGCCGCGCGTTCTCGCGATCGTTCTTCTGATGCTTGCCGCCATGACGTTTCCGGCGCTTGCGCCCGTCCCGGCGGCGGCCCAGAGCGCCGCCGCGCAGGGGGCGCAGGTGGCTGTGCCTGCCCTGCCCGAACAGCTGACGCCGGAAACCGTGCGTGAACTGGTGGCGCGGCTGTCCGATGACGAGGTGCGCGCGCTGCTGCTGGCGCGCCTTGATGCCGTCGCCAGCCAACAGGCCGCCCAGCCCGAGCGCAGCTTCGCGAGCCGGGTCGCGGACACCTGGGCCGCGGTGACCGCCAACTGGGTGGAGGTCGTGCGCGACGTGCCGGAGATCGTCACCATCCAGGCCCGCGCGTTCTCCACCTTTGCAGAGAGGTTCGGACCCGGCGGACTCGCCGAACTGTTCGGCAAGATGCTCCTCGTTCTGGTCATCGCCTATGCGCTGGACCGGCTGACGGTGTTCCTTGTCCGGCGCCGGCAGGGCACGGTCACGGCGCCCGCCGATGGCGATCTGTGGGGAGCGGTACGCTTCCTCGTGCGCCGCCTTCTGCGCGAGCTGCTGGGCCTTGGCGTCTTCTATGCCGCGCTTGTCATCGTCGGCGGCCGGATTCTGACCGCGGAACAGATCACCTTTGCCGCCCCCTTCGTGTTCTACCTGATCTGGATCCCGCGCCTGGGCGCGGCGCTTTCGCGCTTCACGCTGGCGCCCCGCGAAACCGAGATGCGCCTGGTCAACGTGAACGATCACTGGGCACGCTTTCTCTATCGCAACCTGATCGGCCTTTCCCTGCTGATCGGGTTCATCCTGTTCATTCTCGATTTCAACACCCGCAACGGCGTGTCGCTGAACGATCTCTATCTCGGATCCTGGCTCAACCTTGCCATCCACATCTACATCGTGGTCATCGCCTGGGTCGCGCGCGAGGGCCTGCGCGAGATGATGCTGGGATCGGACCCGGACCGCACCGCGTTCGACATCCGCGTGGCCAATGCCTACCCGGTCTTTGCCATTGCCGTCTCGGCGGTGATGTGGCTGGTCGTGCAGATCATCGTCGCGCAAGGGGATGCCAGGCTCATCAAGCTGCTGCTGACGGGGCCGTCCTACGTCACGATGTTCTGGCTTCTGGCCGCGCCTGCGCTCGATACGCTGATCCGTGGGCTGGTCCGGCACCTTCAACCGCCGATGATCGGCACCGGAGACGTGGCCGAAGCCGCCTACCGCGCGACCAAGCGCAGCTATATCCGCATCGGCCGGGTCGTGGCCGGAATATTCGTGATCCTGATGATCGCCCGGGCGTGGAACCTCGATCTCAAGACCGTCATCGCCACCGGGGTGGGCGAAAACCTGGGCGGCGCGGTGGTCGAATTCCTCATGATCCTTGCCATCGGCTATATCGTCAACGAACTCGTCGCGCTCTGGATCAACCGCCGTCTCGCGCGCGAGCAGACCACCCGGCAAGACCATGCCGCTGAAACCGGCGGCGAGGGCGGCGGTCAGGGCCAGACCCGCCTTGCCACGGTTCTGCCGCTTCTGCGGATCACCGCCCAGACGGCCATCGCGGTGGTGTTCGGGCTGCTGGCGCTTGGCGCGCTGGGCATCAACATCACGCCGCTGCTGGCCGGCGCCGGGGTGGTTGGCCTTGCCATCGGGTTTGGCGCGCAGAAGCTGGTGGCGGACATCGTTTCGGGCATCTTCTTCCTGATCGACGACGCCTTCCGTATCGGCGAATACGTGGATGTGGGCGGCACCACCGGCACGGTGGAACGGATCTCGATCCGCTCGATGCAGCTGCGCCACCATCGGGGACCGGTGCACACGATTCCCTATGGCGAGATCCAGAAGCTGACCAATTACAGCCGCGACTGGGTGATCATGAAGCTCAAGTTCACCGTGCCCTTCGGCACTGACCCGAACAAGATCAAGAAGATCTTCAAGAAGATCGGCGCCGAGATGATGGAAGATCCGCTTTACAAGGATTCCTTTCTCGAGCCGTTCAAGAGCCAGGGGGTGTTCGACATCGACGATGTCGGCATGATCATCCGGGGCAAGTTCATGGCCAAGCCGGGCGAGCAGTTCACCCTGCGCAAGGAAATCTACAACCGCGTGAACAAGGCCTTTGCCGAGAACGGGATCGAGTTCGCCCGCCGCGAAGTGCGGGTGGCCATTCCCGGCCTGGACGAGGCCGAACACCTGTCCGAGCGGGAAAAGGAGACGATCGCCGGCGCCGCCGCGCAGGCGGTCCAGCAGCAGGTCGAGGCGCAGCAGGAAGCAGTGCCGCAGCAGCAAAGCGGCAGGAAATAGGCGCGCGAAGCTCAGCTCCGGCCTCGCTCTCCGCCATTGCCCGTCATGTCGATCAGGGCGCCGTTGAATTCGGCGCCAAGGATCAGGATGGCCGAGATCAGGTAAAGGAAGATCAGCGCCGCCATGGCGCCGGCCAGCCCGGCATAGGTGGCGGAATAGGACCCGAACACGCTCACGTACCAGGAAAATCCCTTGCCGACGGCGACCCAGCCGGCGATGGTCAGGGCGACGCCCGGCAGGATCTGCCGGAACCGGTGCCGCCGCGCGGGCAGCCACGCGTGAACCGCCAGGACCGCAACGATCGGCATCACGATGATGATGACCCGCCCCAGCCCGCCTTCGCTGAGCCAGTCCAGCACCCGCCAGTGCACGGCCTCGTTGGCAACGCCGGTGTAGAACGCCCCGACAACCGCGATCCCGGCCGCGCTCAGCAGGCCCGCCGCCCCGGCGACGACGAAACCGAGGCTCAGCAGGCGGGTTTTCCAGAACGGCCTGTGATCGATGTCGTGATAGGCCCGCGTCATCGCCTCGCGCACGGCATCGACTCCGTTCGAGGCGAAATAGAGCACCAGGAGCCCCCCTACCGTCATCAGCCGCGAATTGTCGGCCTCCAGAACCCTGCGCAATTCGCTCACCAGCGGCTCCTTTATGGCCTCGGGCCATGCGCCGAAGACCAGGTCGACAAGACGGTTCAGCCCCTCGGGATCGTCGAGAAAGGCGGCAAGGTAGAACTCGCGCGACAGAAAACCGCCCAGGGCGACCACGAACAGGATGAAGGGAAACAGCGACAGCATCATCGACATGGCCACGTGGCTGCTGAATACCCAGCCGCTCTTGGCGTCGAACCGGCGCAAGGCTTCCAGCAGCGCCCGCAGGGGCACGAGGACGCGCCGCGCCCCGGTGGTTGTCGCCGGATCGCTCATTCGCGCGACTCCGCCGGGGCGGCGCCCCCCTCGTCGCCGGCCGGCGCGGTCCGGCCGGCATTTGCGATCTCCTCAGCCAGGGTGGTCCAGATCGTCACGAACAGTCCCGCCAGCACCGGCCCGAGGATCAGCCCCGAGGCGCCGAACATGCCAAGCCCGCCCAGCGTGCTGACCAGGATGACGATGTCGTGCAGCCGCGCATCGCGGCTGACGAGGACGGGCCGCAACACATTGTCGATGGTCGAGACCACCGCCGCCGCCCAGATGGCGACCCCGGCCGCTTCGAGATACTGGCCGCGGCTGGCAAGATAGATCGCTCCGAAGAACAGAACCGCCGGTGCGCCGACCGCGGGCAGGACCGCCATGACGATCATCACCACCGACCAGAACGCCGCCCCCGGCACGCCGGTCACCCAGAAGCTCAGACCGCCCAGAACCCCCTGGATCGCGGCAATGACAAGCGTTCCCTGGATCGTCGCCCGGCTGATCGACATGATCCGTTCGTTGAGCTGCAGCTGCGTTTCCCGCGCCAGCCCGGTGAAGCGCAGCAGTTGCAGGGTGATCGGCGTATCCATCTGCAAGAAGAAGAACAGGGAATAGAAGAACACGAACAGCTTGAGGAAGAAATTCGCCGCCCCGACCGTCATCGAGGACAGCGACGACACGAAGAACGCCGCCGACGCCTGCAGCAGATCGCCCAGCTTGTTCAGGACACGCGGCCAGAGCGCCTCGAGGTCGCCTTCGAACGGCACCCAGTCGGGAACCAGGTTCGGCCAGTCGGTGGCCCCGATCCGACCGGCCAGCCGCCCGACTCCGCTGGCGAAGGCATCGGCCTGCGACACCGCCAGCGCGATCAGGCCCATCAGCGGCAGGATGATCACCAGGATCATCAGCACCAGCGTCACCACGCTGCCCAGAACCCGGCGTCCCCCCAGAAGGCGCGAGACATGTCGTTCGAACGGTTGCGCGATGGCGCCGGTGATCGCGGCCAGCAGCAGCGGCTCGATCATCCCCTGGATCATGCGCACGAAGAAGACCGAGATCAGCAGCGTCGCGGAAATCAGCGCGAACCAGCGCAGCGCGTCGGCTGAAACGGTCTGAGAGGAGCGCATGATCGGCCTCGGCAGCAATGGCGGGCTGGGCGCCCGGCAACAGGGAAACATTGCATGACAGGCATTTACGATGCAACATGTGCCGTGAAACGCGACCCAGGCGGAAGAGAGAGGTTTGCCGATGAACGATTTCGACGAGTGGGTGGAAAAGCTGAAACAGACCCGCGACGAACTGAGGTTGCAGCTTCACCTCGGATCGAAGGAGGCCGAGGAGGAATGGGACAAGCTGATGGCCGACTGGATGGATTTCGCCCGCAAGGCGCAGCTCGAAAAATCAGCCGAAGAGGTGGGCGAGGCCGCGCGCGAACTGGGGATCCGGCTCAAGACCGCCTTCGACCGGATGCGCAAGAACGGCTAATGCGCCCCGATCCGGCGCGAAGGCGGCGGCAGGGGCGACAGCGGGGAACGGAATGGTCACCAAGGCCGAACTGGAAGCGGAACTCGAACTGTTGCGGCGCGAACTGGCCGAGGCGCGCGAGAAGGCGCCCGGCCCGCGCGCGCCGGCCCCTGACGCCCCGGAAGAGGCGGGCGCAAGGGACATGGACGAGGGTGACGGCGAAGAGGCCGCCCGGACGCCGGAACAGGCCATCGCCGAGATCCTGAAGGCGCACGGGCTGGACGCGGCGGATCTTGACGGGCTGGCGGGTCAGCTTGCCGACGAACTGGGCGAGTTGATGGGCAAGCGCCCGGCCCTGACCGCCATTTCGATCTTTGCGCTGGGGTTCGTGCTCGGGCGTCTGAGCAAGTGATCGGGCAACATGGGAAAGGCCGAGGGATGAAACGGATCAGCCGCAACATCATGATCATCCTGCGCACCGAACGGATGATCGCCCGCCGCGAGATGGCGGTCGCGCTCAACCGGGCCGCGGTCTATGCCTTTGCCGGGCTGGTGGCGCTGATTGCGCTGCTGATGCTCAACGTGGCGGCCTATCGGGCGCTTGCCGTGTGGGTCTCGCCGCAGGCCGCGGCGGCACTCGTGGCGCTGGCCAACGCCCTGCTCTCCGGCATCCTCGTGGCCATTGCAAGGCGCATTCGTCCGGGCCCGGAACTGGGGCCCGTCACCGAACTGCGCGACCTGGCCCAGGCCGAGCTTGAGGCCGATCTCGAAGGCATGGCCGAGGAGGCGCGCGACACCGCCCGCAACCTGCGCCGCGTCGCCCGCGACCCGCTGGGATCGGCTCTGCCGTCGCTGATCGGCCCGCTGTTGTCGATCCTGCTCAAGGCGGGCCGCAAACAGGGCCGGGACTAGGCCCGGCCCGCAGGTTTCCGCCGCGCCGAAACGGGAGAAGGCATGGATTACTGGACCGCCCTGAGTTCGGTCGCCGTCATCGTGATCTACGGGCTGGCCGCGATCAGCGCCGTGCGCGCCGCCGCCACCGCGCGCACGCCCCAGGGCGCCGTCGGCTGGGTGGTGTTCCTGATGGCGGTGCCCTTCCTGGGCGTGCCGCTCTACCTCTTCCTCGGTCATCACCGGTTTCGCGGCTATCGCATCTCGCGGCTGGAATCGCGGCGCGTGGTGGAGGGGCTGCGCTCGTTCGCGACCACCCATCCGGCCGACTGCGCCGCCTGCACCATCAATATCGCGCCGTTCGAAGCGATCACCACCATGCCCGCGGTCAGCGGCAACGGGGCCGATCTGCTCATCGACGGCGAGGCCACCTTCGCAACCATATTCGAGGCCATCGATGCGGCGAAGGACTATGTCCTGGTGCAGTTCTTCATCGTCCGCGACGACCAGCTCGGGCGCGAGTTGCAGGAGCGCCTGATTGCCGCCGCCCGCCGCAACGTGCGCGTGTGGTTCATGATCGACGCTGTCGGCAGCTATCAGCTGCCGCGCGCCTATTCTGAGCGCCTGCGGCAGGCCGGGGTCAAGGTGGTGGACCGCGACAAGCAGCACGGGCCGCGGTTCCGTTTCCAGATCAACTATCGCAATCACCGCAAGACGGTGATCGTGGACGGGCGCGTGGGCTTCATCGGCGGGCACAATGTGGGCGACGAATACATGGGGCGGGATGCGTCTCTGGGGCGCTGGCGCGACACCCATATCCGGATGCGCGGCCCCATCGTGCAGCAGTTGCAGCTCATCTTCGTGGAGGACTGGCACTGGTACACCGACGAGCTGCTGCTCGACGTGCTCAACTGGGAGGCCGAGCGCGACCCAGACAATGCCACCGCCCTGATCGTGGCTACCGGGCCGGGGGACCGGACCGAGGAAACCGGCAGCCTGATGTTCTTTTCGGCCATCGCCGCGGCGCAGCGCCGGGTCTGGATCGCCTCGCCCTATTTCGTGCCGGACCTGGACATCATGGCCGCGCTCAAGCATGCGGCCTTCCGCGGCGTGGATGTGCGCCTGCTGCTGCCCGACCGGGCTGATCACCGCATCCCGTGGCTGGCCGCCTTCGCCTATTTCGACGAGATCATCGAAGCCGGCGTGCGCGTGTTCCGCTATACCGACGGCTTCATGCACCAGAAGGCCTTCGTCGTCGATGACGCGCTGGCGGCAGTGGGCACGACCAACCTGGACAACCGTTCGTTCCGGCTCAATTTCGAGGCCATGGCGCTGTTCTTCGACGAACGCGCCGCCGCCACCGCCGAAGAGATGTTCCTGGAAGATTTCGCCAACAGCTACGAACTGACCAAGACGATTTCGGAGCAGCCCGCGCATATCCGCTATGGCGCGCCGGTGGCGCGGCTTTTCGCCCCCATCCTGTGAGTGCCGGGGCCGGAGGCGCCCGCGTCAGTCGTCCTTCGGGCTCAGCAGCAGCCGGTCCTTCATCAGCCGCGTCATCAGCGCGATCAGGAAGGCGGTGCCCAGACCGATCGCCAGAACCCCGGTGACCGAGGCGAAGGCGCCGAAGATGCGCAGCCCCGATTCAAGCGTGATGTCGCCATAGCCCAGCGTCGAAAAGGTCACCAGCGAGAAATAGATCGCGTCATTCCAGCTCTGCAGCGCCTCGTATGACACATAGACCCAGGCCCAGATCCAGACCTGGATCGTGACCGCGACAAGGATGAAGAGAAGCGCTGACAGGATCATCACCACCGAAACCAGCGCCCGCGGACAATGGCCCAGATGCGCGGCCAGGCGCATCACCACGGAGCTGGCCATGACCAGGGCCGCGGTCTGTAGCAGCAGGCAGATGCCCATGAATATGCCGCCCCAGAGGATCTGCTGCCAAAGTTCCATGCCTTCAGCTCCTTTCGTCGTCCTGCGGCGTCCCCCTTGTCAACCGCGCATCAACCGCGCATCAGCCGTCCGGGTGCGGAAGGGCGCACCTGTTCCGGCGGCCCCTGTTCTCGATCCTCGCCGGGCGGAAGCGCCCGCTCTCTCCGGGGCGGCGCGGGCATGGGGATTGTTGCGGCAAGGCGGTTCAGAGGTCATCACCGCCCTCCATGTCGCCGGTATCGGGGCGCTTGGGGCCTTCGCGCGCCTTCGGCGGTCGCTCGGGCGTCGCCTCGTGCCCGGACGGGCCGGCGGGGGGCGCGCCGGACACCGCGCGGGCCAGCTCCTCGGGGTTGCGCAGCCAGATGTCGCGCTGGGCGAAGGGGATCTCGATCCCCTCCTCGCGAAAGCGGCGCTCGATCTCGAAATTCATGTCCGAGCGAACCGACAGCACCCAGTTCACGTCGCGCAGGATGGCGCGGATCTCGAAATCGAGCGAATCGGCGCCGAAGCCCTGGAACACCACCGATGGCGCCGGATTGGCCAGCACCATCGGATGCGCATTGGCAATCTCCAGCAGGATCTTCTCCACCTTGCGGGTGTCGCTGCCATAGGCCACGCCCACCGGCACGATCACCCGTCCCACGGTGTTGCCGCGGGTATAGTTGGTGACGGTGCCGGTCACCAGTGACGAGTTGGGAATGATGACGTCGGTACGGTCGAAGGTCTCGACCCGGGTCGCGCGCACCGAGATGTCGCGCACATACCCCATGGTGCCTTCGACCTCGATCCAGTCCCCTTTGGCGATCGGCCGCTCGATCAGAAGGATGATGCCCGAGACGAAATTGGACACGATCGTCTGCAGGCCAAAGCCGATCCCGACCGAAAGCGCACCGGCGACGATGGCGATCGACGACAGGTCGAACCCGGCCCAGGTGATTGCCGCCAGCGCAGCGAGGAAGATTCCCACATATCCGGTGCCGGCCACGATCGCGTTCTGCGCGCCGGGGTCGATGTCGGTCCTGGGCAGAAGCGAGTTGCGCAGGCTGCTCTGGGCCAGCCGGGTCAGCGCATAGCCGATGCCGAAGACGATCGCGAAGATCAGGAAGCCGGTGGGCGAAATTCGCATGTCGCCGATCTGGAACCCGTTCAGGAAGCGGGACCACATCTCGGTCAGGTCGGCCACCCGCGCGCCCCAGGTCAGCGCCAGCAGCGGCATCAACAGCACCGTGACGACAAAGCCCGCAAGAACCGAGAACAGCGTGCCGCGGGCCTCTTCGCTGCCGCGCCCGGACACGAGCCCGTATAGATCCGTCAGGACCCGGTGAAGGATGATTCCGACCGAGATCAGCGTGAGCGACAGGACCACCGGATAGATCACCGCTTCGGCGGCGTGAACGTAGCCGGCGATCGCAAGCAGCGGCGCAACGGCCCCGAGAACGAGGATGACGCGGCGAACCATCATGACCACGCCGCCAAAGGCCGGGCGCTGGGCGGGTTGCGCCCCCTCGGTCCCGTCCCGCCCCTGAATCGCGCGGCCGATCACCTGCAGGCGTATCA
>JALTNO010000378.1 GCA_027000645.1 Paracoccaceae bacterium
GCCCTTGCAAATCCCCGCACAAGGCGCTAACCCGCGCCCTACGGTCGGAGTGTAGCTCAGCCTGGTAGAGCACTGTCTTCGGGAGGCAGGGGCCGGAGGTTCGAATCCTCTCACTCCGACCAATATATTCAAAAAGTTACGGCAACCGCCCAACACTCGGAAACGGCCGCAAACTGTGAGGCATCACAGATTGGGGCCAATTCCGCCCCTAAACCATCTGTCCTTTCCCGCCACATGAAGCCCGCGCACAAGCGCATGTCGCGGATGCTGGGCTATTGCCTGACGCTCGGCACGGCGGAAGCCTGGGCCGGTTTCAGCCTTGCGGCGGCGGTGCGGCTGGATGCGACCGAGCGCGCGGCGCTCGGGTTTGCAACGCTCAATTCTCTGGATGCGGAACAGGCGCGTATGACGGCCGCCGCCTCGCTTGGCGCGGCGGGCGAACCGCTGCCGCCGTTTCTTGGCGCGATGGACGAGGCGCGGGACTGGGCTGCATGGGCAACTCCCACAGAACTGGACGCCTATTGTCTGGCTGCGTTTCAGCGCATGGCTCCCGACCGCCAGGCCGCCTTTCTGCGCTTCGTGCAGCGGAGGGCGGCGGCATGACCGAACGCGAACTTGACGAAATCCTGACGCTCTACTGGCCCCGCGTGCTGCGCCTGGTAATGGCACCCGGCGGCAACGAATGGGCGCGCAGTTTTGCCCTTTCGATTGGGCGCCAAAGCAAGCGCCCAGACTGGCGGCCCAGCCCAAAGCAGGCGTGGATCATGCGCCAGATGGTGCAGGAGCTTTTCGAACCCGAAGACGAACCGCAACTGATCGAGGAGTGCTGAAACGAGTGACCCCGCGCACTGGATACGCGGGGCCGCAAATGGTGGACCGGGTCACCGACGGTGGCACCATTTGCGGTAAAGCCTACCACGGGCGGGATCAAAGGCAAGGGGTAGCCCGAAAGGCCGAAACCCCGATCCCCGGAACCGCACCCAGGTTTCGAAAGTAGCGGCCAACCGATCGGCAGGGGTGCATGACCGATCGGGCCCGAAGCGACGGACTGGCTCCGATGAGCAGGCGAAACGCGAAGGGCTGGGGACTGCCGGGCCGATATGGCGCGGGCAGTCGCCCTATGCCCTTTGCTCCGAACCTCACCAATGAGCAGACACAGGATTGGAAAGGAAAGATGAACGAGAAAGACGAAACCGAACTTCACCAGCAGGCCATGGCCACGGCGCAGGCGCTGCGCGAGGTGATGAAGGCTCTTGTGCGCGAACACGGCTTTGCGCCCGAAGCGGTGGTGGCAGGGTGCCATGCCGAGGCGGCGGCGGCGATGGTGGTTTCCCTGGGCGGCATCGAGGCGGCGGAACGGATGCGCGCCGCTGCCGATCAGGTTTCCCCGCTTCCCTCGCTTGGCGACGTGAGGCTGGCCGAATGCGAACCGGCGGGCTGCGCATGAAAGAGAGCCGCGCATTCATGTCCGACTGGCTCAGCCGCGAGGAGCTGGCCGAAGAGCTGGGCATCGCCCCCGGCACGCTGGCGAAGTGGGCGACCGAACGCAAGGGGCCGCCGCTGGTGAAGATCGGCCGGTGTGTATTCTATCGCCGCGCGGCGGTGCGCAAATGGCTGGCCAAACGCGAGAGAAAGGCAAGCCATGGCTGATCTTCGCAGGCTTCACGGGTCCTTCCGGGGCGATCCCTATGCGGGGTTGCGAGGCGCGACGCTTCACGCTTTGCAAGAAAAACCAATGGGTTAAGGAAATGAGGATCGTTCAGGAACTACCGGGGATCGAGCGCGACAGGCCAGTGCACTGCATCGGCAACGGTGATCTGTGCGACCTGTTCGACATCACCCCGGCCATGCTGACCCAGCTTGTCCAGCGCGGCGTCGTGGTGCGGCTGGGGCGCAATTCCTACGATCTGGAGCAATCGACCCGCAACTACGTCAAGCACCTGCGCGGCGTGGCCAGCGGCCGCGGGGCAGGCGAAAGCGCCCTGACCCTGACCGGCGAGCGCGCCCGCCTTGCCCGCGCCCAGGCCGACGCCCAGGAACTGAAGAACGCCGCCCTGCGCGGCGAGCTGGTGAAGGCCGACGAGGTGGAACGACGCTGGTCGGACATTCTGCGCAACCTGCGCGCCCGCATCCTGGCGGTGCCTTCGCGGCTGCGCGGTGTGCTCGATCTGTCACCGGGCCAGGTGCAGCGGATCGACCGCGAGCTGCGCGATGCGCTGGCCGAGCTCGGCCATGGACACGAGGCCAAGGGGCAGAATGGCGACGCTTGACGAAATCACCGCCCGCGCGCTTGCCGCCCTGATCCCGCCGCCGCGCCTGCGCCTGTCGGAGTGGATCGAGGCGAATATCGTCCTGCCCGAAGGCGTCTCGGCCCAGCCCGGCCCGGTGCGGCTGTGGCCCTTTCAGCGCGAGATCGCCGACGCGATCGGGGATCCCCTGATCGAGCGCGTGACCCTGGTCAAGCCGGTGCGGGTGGGCTTCACCACGCTGCTGACCTCGGCGCTGGCATCCTTCGTCGCCAACGAGCCCGCGCCGATCTTGTGCCTGCTTCCGGCCGAGGCCGATTGCCGCGACTACATGGTTTCGGACGTGGAGCCGATCTTTGCCGCTACCCCCGCCGTGGCCCGCGCCCTGTCGGACGACCGCGAGGACGGCGAGCGCAACACGCTGCTGTCGCGCCGCTTCCCCGGCGGCTCGCTCAAGGTGGTGGCCGCCCGCGCGCCCCGCAACCTGCGCCGGCACAATGCCCGCGTGCTGTTCATCGACGAAGCCGACGGGATGGAGGCCACGGCCGAGGGCTCGCCGATCCTGCTGGCCGAGCGGCGCACCCTGTCTTTCCCGGATCGCAAGATCGTGCTGGGCTCGACCCCGGTGCACGAGGCCACCAGCCACGTCCTGCGCGCCTGGGCGGCCTCCGATCAGCGCATCTTCGAGGTGCCATGCCCCGATTGTGGCGCGTTCGCGGAAATCACCTGGGAACAGATCGTATGGGATGAGGGCCGGCCGGAAACCGCGCGCTGGCGCTGCCCCCATTGCGCGGCCGAAATATCCGAGCGCCACAAGCCCGAGATGGTCGAAGCTGGGCACTGGCGTGCCACCCGGCCCGAGGTGGAAGGTCACGCGGGCTTTCGCCTCAATGCCCTGGTCAGCCTGCACGCCAATGCCGCCTGGCCGAAGCTGGTGGCCGAGTTTCTGGCGGTCAAGGACGATCCGCTGACCTTGCAGACCTTCGTCAACACCATCCTTGCCCAGGGCTGGCGCGGCGAAGGCGACGAGCTGGACGAAGACAGCCTTGCCGGCCGTGCCGAGGGCTGGGGCCTCGATCGCCTGCCCGAAGAGGTGCTGGCGCTTACCGCCGGCTGCGACGTGCAGCACGACCGGCTGGAAATCACCCTGACCGGCTGGGCCGAGGATGGCACCGCCTTCATTCTCGGCCACGAGGTGATCTGGGGCGCCTGGGACGCGCCCGAAACCTGGGCGGAACTGGACGGCCTGCTGCGCCAGAGCTTTGCTCACGCCCTGGGCGGGCGGCTGGGGATCGACGCGGCGGCGGTGGATGCGGGCGACGGCACCACCATGCAGGCGGTCACGGCGTTCTGCACCCCGCGCACGCGGCGCAAGGTGCTGGCGATCAAGGGCGCGCCCGGCAACCGCCCGCCGATCGAGCGGGCAGGCAGCCGCACCAAGACCGGCGCGCGGCTGTGGATCGTGGGGGTGGACACGCTGAAAACCCAGCTGTTCACGCGCCTGGCCCGCGAAGGGCTGGTGCGGTTCTCGGCCGACCTGCCCGCCGTCTGGTTCGAGCAGCTGGCCAGCGAACGGGCCGTTGTGCGTTACCGGCGCGGCCAGCCGGTGCGCAGCTTCGAGCGCATCCCCGGCAGGCGGGCCGAGGCGCTGGACTGCACGATCTACGCCTTTGCCGCGCGCCAGATCGTCAACATCGACTGGCACCGCCGCCGCGCCGAACTGGCAGGAAAGGTCGCCCCCGCGCGCCCCGCGCCTGTGCTGCACTCGAACTGGATGAAACGGCAGTGAACGGCAAAGAGAAAGCCCGCCGGGCTTGTCATGGCCATGGCGGGCTTGCCACACACGGTGGTCTTGAGGCTCAACGCTTTCGCGCGAGCTGACGCGAACATATTGGAAAGGGTTTTATGAAGATGAAATGTTTTTCTGTTCGGGCTTATTTCAGAAGTCTGTGTTTGTTAATCCAGCCTTGGACTAGTTGCCACTTATCAACAGGAGAATTGAATTGGAACAATTCTGGACGTTCTCGGCGCAACTCCAAGTATTCAGCATATCCTCCCATCGCCCCCACGTTTTTTCCCTCTAGTTTACGGCGTAGTTCCTGCACGATGAGTAACTCAGCATCAGCTTTTCTCATTGCTTTCTCTTTCTCAATCTTACCCCCGGCCCGCCGCCATTCTCAGCGATAAACTCGACGCCTTCCGCTTCCAGGGCGGCGCGGATGGCTGCGATAGCCTTCATGCTCGGGAACGGTTTTCCTGATCCTTCCGCGCGCTTGATCGTCATGGAAGACACGCCGACAAGTCGCGCCAAGTCTTCCTGTGAAAGATCGCAAAGCGCCCGTGCTGCCCGGATTTGTGCCGCAATCGAATTTTCCTCTTGTTCCAATTTAGAACATTCCTTATGTTCTGTTTCCGAACATTACCGAAACCGGGAGACCGAGACAATGCCCAAAAACCGCGTTCGCGCGAATGATACCGTTTTGCCCGGCATAACCCGCCGCGCCGCCCTGGCCGCCCCGCTGGTGCTGCTGCCCAGCTATACTTTCGCAAGCAGTAACACCGCGCCATTGCGTGCCCGCATCCTGGAG
Source organism: Paracoccaceae bacterium (assembly GCA_027000645.1). Classification (GTDB taxonomy): domain Bacteria; phylum Pseudomonadota; class Alphaproteobacteria; order Rhodobacterales; family Rhodobacteraceae; genus Jhaorihella. The sequence goes on from JALTNO010000378.1 coordinate 4,835, forward strand.
GCTTCGGAAGAGCTGCTGCGGCTGGTGAACATCACTGCCCCCGAGGGTATGTCCTGCACCTATTGCGCCGTGCGCGATATTTCCGGCCTGACCTTCGACGCGCGCCTTGAAAACGGGGCCGTGCTCGATCCCGCCAATCTGCAATGGGCGTGATTCGGCAAGCTGTGGATCGAGGCGCGGAAGCTGACCGGATGCGGAGTAGAGTGGACCTGTCGCATGTTGGTGGTGGCGATCCCTGTTCGATTATTTATCAGGGTAAATTTTCCCCGTCGGCGCAAATTGACTCCGTTTCTGGGCTGGGCTATGGTGCCAACATCCCAAACGAGGAATGCCGACATGAAACGAAAAGGACTTCTGGCGCTGGTGGGGTGTGACGAAAACCGATTCAAGGCACTGCAACGGCACGAGCAGCTGCCGATCCCATACGCCGGACACTACACCGACTACACCGTCCGCGACGCCCTCGCGGTTCGCCTGACCCTCGACCTGATCGGCGGCGAGTCCGATCTTTTGTGCGGCGTGCCGCCGTCCTGTGCGGGCAAGTATGTCTCGAATGCGCTGTGCGAAGCCCGAAGCAACGGATACGAAACCCTTGGCGACCTGGTGGCGAACCGCATCCATGTCGGCACCGTGATCTTCCAGACCCGCCATGAAGGAGATGACGGCCAGCGGTACACGCGCTGGTTTGCCGGCCCGATCGAGAAGCTCGGCCCGTGGATTGTGGAAACCGGCAGCGAGGAAAGCGCCGTTCCGGTGCGCGTTCTGCTGGCCGATGCAGGGCGCGCCGCACTGCATGTGATCGAGGCCGCCCGTGAACTGGGTGTAAGCGACCGGGCGGAGGACGAACCGGTATGACCCACATTTCCGTATACACCCGCCGCGTGCTGGCCCGCCTTCCGCGCCCGAAAGCTGAAAGCGGAGGCACCAAATGACTCCGCCCGTTCGCACCATGTCCCGGCAGGTGCGGCGGGTCACGCAACGCGCGCTGCGCAAGCTGCTGGGCCGCTCGGGCATCGAGGCGGCCGGCGGCGGGCGGCGTTGGGACGGGGCGCAGACGCTCACCCAGCCCGCCAATGCCACGATCGCCGCCCGGCAGACCGTCGAGAAACGCGCGGGCGCGCTCTACCTCAACAACGCCCAGGCCGCCCGCGCGGTGGAAGCCTGGGTGGCCGCGCTGATCGGTCCCGGATGGAACGCGCGATCCCAGCACCCCGACCCGGAAACCGCCCGCGCCCTGAATGACGCTTTCGAATCCATGATCCGCCCGCACATGCTGCTGCTGGCGCGCTGTCTGGTGCGCGATGGCGAAGCCTTTGTGCAGATGATCGTCACCGAAGACGGCGGGCTTGACCTGAAACCGATCACGGCCGAGCAGATCGACGCCAGCCTGACCCGCGATCTTGGCGATGGCCGCCGGATCGTCTCGGGCATCGAGCTTGACGCCCAGGACAGGGTGCTGGCCTATCACATCTACCGCGACCCGCCCGGCAATCTGGCCGGAAGCTGGGGCGCGCCGGTTCGGGTACCGGCAAGCGATATTCTGCACGTCTTCGACCGGCTGTTCCCGGGGCAGGTGCGGGGGCTGTCCTGGCTGGCTCCAGTGCTGTTGAAGCTGCGCGACCGGGACGAAACGGCGGATGCGCTGTTGATGCGCGAGAAGGTGGCCGCGTTGATGACCGGCTTTATCCGCGATCCCGAAGGCACCGGCGCGGGCTTTGATGGCGAGGCCAGCGGCTCGGCCCTCAACGTGGCGCTGGAGCCGGGGGCAATGCGGGTTCTGCCGCCCGGTGCGGATGTGACCTTTTCTGGCGCGAGCAGCGGGCTTTCGCAATCGGTCGGCTTTCTGCGCGCCCAGGACCGCGAGATCGCCGCCGGTGTCGGGCTGACCTATGAGCAGCTGACCGGCGATCTGTCCGAGGCCACCTATTCGTCGGCCCGCGTCGGGCTGCTTGAGTTTCGCCGCCGCGCCGAGATGCTGCAACGGGTTCTGATCGAGGGGCAATTCCTGCGCCCGCTCTGGCACCGCTGGATCGAGGTGCAGGCCTTGGCCGGCACAATCCCGGCCGACCCGGCCGCGCTTGCCGACTATCGCGCCGTGCGCTTCGTCGCCCCCGGCTGGCAATGGGTGGACCCGGCCAAGGAGGTTGCGGCGGATGTGGCCGCGATCGAGGCCGGGTTGAAATCCCGCGAAGAGGTTGTGGCCGCGCGTGGCCGCGACATTGACGAACTGGACGCCGAGCGCGCCCGCGACAACGAGAGGGCACAATGACCATCCACCTGCGCAACCTGTCCCCGCAACCCGCCACGCTGGACCCCGAGGCCCGCACGGTGGAGGCGATCGTTTCCACCGGCGCGGACGTGAAACGCGTGGGATATGTCGAGCGCATCCCGCTGGAAAACGCCGACCTGTCGCGCCTGGTCGGCGCGCCGGTTCTGGACGCGCACCGCGCCAGCTCGACACGCGACCAGCTGGGCGTGATCGAGGCGGCCGAGATACGCCCCGAAGGGCTGTGGGTGCGCATCCGCCTGCGCTCGAACCCATCGGCCCAGGCGATCCTTGACGACATTCACAATGGCACCATTCGCGGCCTGTCGATCGGTTACACGGTCGAGGGCTGGCAGGAAAGCCGCGAGCGCGGCCAGCGCGTTCGCACCGCAAGGAGATGGATTCCGATCGAGGTTTCCATCGTTCCAGTCCCGGCCGATCCGGGAGCTCATTTCCGCAAAGGAGAACTTGACATGGAAACCGACGAGCAGACCATCGAGCGGCCGCAAGAGCCGCAAACCGAAACCCGCGCCGCCGTGAATGCGGAAATCCGCACCATCGCGGAAACCGCCGGCCTGTCGCGCGCCTGGGCGGATGCGCAGATCGACGCCGAGGCCACGGCCGAAGAGGCCCGCCGCGCCGCCTTCGAGGCGATGCGCACCCGCAGCGCCGAGACCGCCCCGCGCACTACGCGGGCGCGCATCACCTTCGACCATGACGCACCCGAGGTGGTGGCCGAGCGCGCCGGCGAAGCTCTTTTCGCCCGCATCCATCCCGAGCACGAGCTTTCGCCCGAGGCCCGGCGCTTTGCCGGGCGGCGCATTCCCGATCTGGCCCGCGAGGTGCTGCAACTGCGCGGGTTCGCGACCACCTCGGCCACGGATGACACCGTGATCACCCGCGCCCTGCATACGACCAGCGATTTCCAGGAAATCCTCGGCAATGTGCTCGACCGCAGCCTGCGCCGCAGCTATGAGGCAGCCCCGGAGGGCGCGCGGCGGCTGGCGCGGCAGACCACGGCGCGGGACTTCCGCGACAAGAAGGCGATCATGCTGGGGGCTTCGCCAACGCTGGAAAAGGTGGAAGAACACGGCGAATACACCTTCGGCACCATCGACGAGGCGGCCGAAAGCTACAAGCTGGACACCTTCGGCAAGATCTTCGGGATCAGCCGCAAGGCGCTGGTCAATGACGATCTGGGGGCCTTCGACCGGATCGCGGCCAACATGGGCACCTCCGCCCGCGCTTTCGAGGCCACGCAGATCGCCGGGCTGATCGCCGCCAACCCGACCATGAGCGACGGAAATGCCGTGTTCGACGCAGCGGCCCATGGCAACCAGTCGGCCTTGACCGGAACCACCGTGGCCGACATCACCACCGACCTGAACACCGCCCGCCTGGCCATGCGCCGCCAGAAGGGGCTTGCCGGCGAGGCAATCAACCTGGTGCCGAAATTCGTGCTGGTGCCGCCGGAGATGGAAACCGCCATGGAACAGGCGCTTTCCCAGGTGCAGGCAACAAAGACCAGCGACACCAACCCATTCGCCTCGCTGTCGCTGATCGTGGACCCGCGCCTGACCGATGCCGGGCAATGGTATCTTGCGGCCGAGCCCGGCCAGATCGACGGGCTGGAATATGCCTATCTGGAAGGTGCGCCGGGGCCACAGATCGAAACCAGGGCGGGATTCGAGGTGGACGGGCTCATGGTCAAGGTGCGGCTCGACTTCGGGGCCGGCTGGATCGACTGGCGCGGCTGGTATCGGGTGGGCTGATGGCGATCGACAGGGCAGAGCTGGAAGACCTGCGCGACGCGCTCATCCGGGCGCGTGCGCAGGGGCTGCGCTCGATCCTCTACGAGGGCAAGCGGGTGGAATACGGCTCGGACGCCGAAATGGCCGCTGCAATCGCCGACCTCGACCGCCGCATCGCCACAGCGTCGGGCAGTCTGCCGACAACCATTGCCTTCAGCACGTCAAAGGGGGTGTGAGGGGTGTTTGATGGTGTTCACATCCCCAAACCGGCAGGCCGGGGCTTCGGCGCCCTTCCCGGCCTGCCGGACGGATTAGAAGGGAGGGCTGGAATGTCAAAGCAAATGACAATCACGATAAAGGAAGCGGCCAAAAGACTTGGGGCACCGCTTTCTGTGGTTCGACGTATCGCCGAAGATCGCGGCCTTTTGATCTGTTTCGGCACTCGGAAGAGAATCGACCCCAATGACTTACCGGAGATCATGGACGCATGCCGCAGCACGCCAAAGGTCCACGCCTCTACCGGCGCAAGGACACGGGAATTTATCTCATCCGCGATACAGGGCGCGGAGAGCGTTCAACTGGCACAAGAGACCGCCGAGAGGCTGAAAGGGCGCTCGCCAGCTACATCGCCGAACGTGACCGCCCGCATGGCCCGGCCACACCGGATCAGATGACCGTTTCGGCCGCACTGACGCTTTATGCCAATGGGCGTGCCGCAAAAGTGCGCGACCCGGCCCGTATCGGTTATGCGATTTCGGCTCTGCTGCCGTTCTGGGGCATGTTGCCGATTTCCGGCATCACCGAAGAAACCTGCGACGCATACGCCCGCCAGCGGGTGAAGGTGCGCAGACGCGACAGTGAAACGGGCGAACCGCTGGAATATGCCCCCTGCGCGCCTGGAACCATCCGAAAAGAGCTGGGGACACTTCAGGCCGCCTTGAACTGGTGCCGACGCAAGGGGCATCTGGTAAATCCGCCAGAAGTCTATCTGCCCCCCAAGCCGGGACCGAATGATCGCTGGCTGACCCGTTCCGAAGCCGCCCGCCTGCTTTGGGCGGCCTGGCGCAATCCGAAATCCCGGCACCTTGCACGGTTCATCCTGGTTGCGCTCTATACCGGCACGCGAAAAACCGCCATTTTGCGCCTGCGCTTCATGCCGAACGCCTCTGGCGGGTGGGTGGATACCAAACGCGGCGTCATGTATCGGCGGGCACCGCACGAACGGGAAACCAAGAAGAAGCGACCACCAATTCCTGTTCCGCCGCGTCTGCTGGCGCATTTGCGCCGCTGGGAGCGGGCAGGAAGCCGCTGGGTGATTTCCTTCGACGGCGCTGGTGTTGGCTCTATCAAGACCGCGTGGCACACGGCCGTTCGGGACGCCGGGCTAGCCGGAACCGGCGTCACTCCGCATACGCTGCGGCATACCGCGATCACCTGGGCGATGCAGACGGGAAAAGCCGATCCATGGGAATTGGCGGGGTTCTTCGGGGTCAGCCCGGAAACGATGCAGCGCGTCTATGCGCACCATCACCCCGACTATCAGAAAGATGCCCTGCGGGCTGTTTCAGCGGGAGGGCGGAAACTGTGAGACCTCACAAATTCACCGAAGAAACCCACTGCAATGTGCGAACATACAAGGAAGATTCCATGATCAAAAGTAGATCATATGCGCCTGATGGGTCTTCGGGAGGCAGGGGCCGGA
>JALTNO010000379.1 GCA_027000645.1 Paracoccaceae bacterium
ATTCGCTTTGCCACTGCGCATACGCACCGGACGCCCCGCCAGATCGCCGAGTGGTTCGCGAACCTGCAGTACACCTTGGACCGCGTCGCGGAGTGCTGGCGGCAGGGCTTCTGGCCCCTGAACCTGGCCAGCGCCTGCGAAGCCTACAATGGCTGCCCCTATGCGAACCTCTGTGAGGCGGAGGACCCCGAACGCTGGATTGAGCCGGAGTATGTCGTTCGCCGCTGGGATCCGCTCGCAAATGACAGCTGAGCCGCAGATTGTCCGCACGAGCATTGTGCTGGTGGTGCCGCAGGAGAGCCGGCCGAGCTCTCGGTGGTACCTGCGCTACGATATGCAGCGCCGGGCGGGCTCGAACGAGCTGTATGGCGGGGAGCTGTTGGACTTTCGTGTGGGCTGCCCGGAGTGCGGGCATGTGTGGCTCCGCACCGAGAGCGTCCCCCGGCTCCAGTATCAGTTCCTCACGCGCCTGTGCCGGGCGTGCTGGCAGCCAACCAGCCAGCAGCTGTGGGCGATCGCGCCGCTAGCGTTCCACGCCCTGAGCGAGTACGACACCAGTTTTGCCCCGTGGCGGCTCCCGCCGGAGCTGCTTGTCCGCGACCTGGAGATCATGATAGAGGAGCTGAAGCATGACCAGCAACAGCAACAGCCCTAACCCTGCGCCCGGTCCGGCCGCGCCGAATGTGCTGCTCGTCGGCGCCACCGGCACCGGCAAGACCTACAGCATCCGTTCCCTCGTTCCCGTGCGCGAGCAGGTGCTCTGCGTATTCACCGAGCCGGGCTATACGAGCGTGCTGGGCGACATTGGCTGCGATCAGGGCCTGCACTTCGCGTTCGTGCCCCCGGCTCAGCCCTCGTTCGCGACCCTGCTTGAGGGCGCCAAGCGCGTGAACACCTTGACGCTCGATGCCCTGGCCAAGCTTCAGGGCGTCAACAAGCAGGACTATGGGCAGTTCCTGCAGCTGCTGTCCACCCTGCACCAGTATCGGTGCGAGCGGTGTGGCCGGGAGTTTGGCGATGCGAGCACCTGGCCCAACACGTGGGCGCTGGTGGTCGACAGTCTCTCCGGCCTAAACATCATGGCTATGGACCTGGTCGCCGGCGGCAAGCCTATCAAGGCCCAGGCCGATTGGCAAATCGCCATGGACACCCTCGACAGGCTGATCACCAAGCTCTGCGTCGACACCCGCTGCATGTTCGTGCTCACCGCGCACCTCGAGCGTGAGCACGATGAGGTCACGGGCTCGACGCAGCTGATGGCCGCGACCCTCGGCCGCAAGCTTGCCCCGCGAATTCCCAGGTTCTTCGACGACGTGATCCACTGCACCCGCGAGGGCGATAAGTGGTATTGGAACACCGCGACGCTGAATGTCGACCTCAAGGCGCGGAATCTGCCGTGGGCGGTGCGCCTTGAGCCTGATTTCAGGCCGCTGCTCGGGGCCTGGAAGCAGCGAGCCGGCGAGCCGGAAGCCGCCAGCCGCTAGCCGTAAGCCGAGCGAACCAGCAAGCCAACTGTAACGGAGGTAAGTGCTATGTTCGACGCCGAGTCTATCCTCAACGTTCAGGTCGACCAGCCGATGGCGACGCAGTACGAGCCTATTCCGGAGGGCGAGTACACCGCGACCATCCGCAGCGTCGAGGCCCGCAACACGAAGAACGGCAGCGTGGTGCTGGACGTGCAGTGGGCCATCGACGACCCGGCGCTCGCGGAGCGGCTGAACCGGCAGGAGTTGCTGGTCCGCCAGTCGATCTTCCTCGACCTGACGCCGAACGGCGCCTTGGACCTGGGGCCGAACAAGAACGTCCGGCTGGGCCGCCTGCGCGAGGCGGTGGGGCAGAACCAGCCCGGGCAGCCCTGGAACCTGCGGATGCTCGAGGGTGCGGGGCCTGCGCGCATTGGCGTGCGGCACCGCACCACCGAGGAGGGGCAGGTGTTCGAGGAGGTCTACAAGGTCGCGAAGCTCTGACGGACGGTCCGGGGGCCAGGGAGGGCCCACTTTTTACACCTGGAGGGCGGCTCTATGGCTACCAAGCTCATTTGCGATGTGTGCGGCGGCGATGAGGACGTGCGCAGCAGCGCGCAGGTCACGGTCCGCGTCAAGCCCAATGAGCACCTCGTCGACGTGCGGATGGAGTGCTTTCCGGCGCTGCACGATAAGCGGCTGGACTTGTGTGCGAACTGCCTGCAATGCGTGCTTGAGCTCGCCGTGATTGAGTTTAGGCGGATTCGCTCCGGTCGTATCGCACCTGCGCAGGGGGACCTGTTCGATGGTGGAGAGGCAGATGCTGCGGCAGCTAGCTGACGATGAGCGCAGCTATGAGCTCGGCTACATCGACGGCATGACCGACCTCGTGGCGCGGTTTGAGTTTCGGTGGGGCAACTGGACGGTGGCTGCCGGGATGATGGCCGCTATTTTCGGCACGTTCGTGTCAGTCGAGTGGGTTGCCCTGGCGGGGCTCACCGCAGCGCTCACGGTGGTGGTGATCGACTTTGGACTCATGGCGCAACTTCGGCGCGAGATCGAACGGAGGTTGCACGAATGAGCAGGCGCAACGATGGCGAACTCGAGGCGAGGCTGGTGGTGCTGCTGGTGGCGTTTCTGCTGTTCCTGCTGCTGGCGCAGAATCCCGGAGGGCCGCTGTGATGCAGCTAGTCGAGCTCGAACGCATACAGGTCCCCGACAACCGCATCCGCAAGGAGTTTGACCCTGAGGCTATCGAGGAGCT
>JALTNO010000380.1 GCA_027000645.1 Paracoccaceae bacterium
GAAAAGCCGCACAAGATCGCGGAATTTCCGTTCGGAAATTCTCCCCCGAAACAGATACCTGTTTTTCTGAGCCATATGAACACCTTAGTATGGGCTCAGAACTGCTCAACTGGAATAGACCCTGCCGAAAATACTCCGGGGGTGAACGGGCCGCAGGCCCGGAGGGGGCAGAGCCCCCTTCCTAGACCCGGCGCAGTTCCGGTCCGTCGGCGGAGAAGACGACCAGGTGACCCCGTTCTATGTCGTCGCGGAACTGGTCGGCGATGATGCGCAGCGCATCCGCCCGCCCGCGCGCCGCGAACCGGCTGGGCGAGGTGATGCGCGCGCTGTTGTCGAACCCGTCTGCGGCATGGGCCCAGATCATCGGGTGCAGCTCGGTCAGGTGGTCGCGGATCAGCCAGGACGCCGCCGCCGCGATCCGGCCGCGCTGAAGGTCGGCTTGCGGGTCACGGCCTTCTCCCTTGCGGATGGCGACGGAACAATAGGCAGTCAGCAGGTTGACCATGGCCTGTTCCGGGCGCGCGGCAATGATGTCGCGCAGCCCGTCGAGGAAGAAGTCCACGTCGACCCGGGCACAGGCGCCCTCGTCGATTGCGATGGCGTCGAAATTGACCCAGGTGTAACCGCCGGCACCCCAGATGTGCTGGGTGCGGGCGGCGATGCGCCGGGCCTCGATCTCCAGTTCCGTGTGCGACCCGAACCAGTGCGGCAGCATGTGATTGCCCAGCGCGCGCATGTGCCGGTAGTTGTGCGGATCGAGGTCGATGAGATTTTCGTAGTCATCGGCGATCCGCGCGCGCGGATCGCGCCGGCCGGCCAGCACCGCACAGCGCGCCGCCGCCACGGCCGGGCTGCTCAGCCCGAGGTCGCGATGGGGCGCAAGCAGTTCGGCGGCGCGGTCGAAATGCGCGGCGAACTGCTTGCGGTTGTGTTCGGGCACGGTGTCGCCGCGCGCCGGTCCGCGCCAGGCCCAGCCGATGTCGATATGCGCAAGCGCCACGACCAGCGCGATATAGGGATTGTCCGGCATCTCGGCCCGCACCGCCTCGAGCCCGCGAATGCCTTCGACCAGCGTCGCGTCGCCCTGCTGGCCGGCCTCTTCCAGCAGGGCATGTTCGACCGCCCGCACCACGTCGGCCCGCGCCCCCCATGCCAGAAGGTCGGCCACCGGCATCCCGGCGGGGGTGGTTTCGCGACTCGCGTCGGCCTGGGCGATCTCTTCGGCCAGCTCCTCCCACATGTCCTGCCGGGCAAGGAACTGCCCGCGCCTCTGGGCGTCGCGGCAGGCTTCGTCGTCTTCGCTCATGTCGCGGATGGGGATGGAAAGGAATTCCTCGGGCCGTTGCCCCGGCAGAAGCTTGCGGCGGCCCCGGTCCGGCCCTCCGCCTCCGCCATCCCCCCGAAGCGCCTGGCGGATCGGTTTCGGCGACAGGAGGGCAGTGAAAACGCGGCGGGTGCGATTGAGCATGTCGGCTCCAGGCAGCTTGTATCTTTGTTATCGATTGGTGCTTTTCGCACAGTGGCCGGGCAATGGGGCGCAATCGTGGCGCGGTTGCGGAGTTTCGGGACAGCAATCGGGATAAATCCGTGGCAAGGGCGGATGCGGTTCAGAACACGGCGAAATGGTGACGCTCGACCTTCACCCCGGCGCGCTCCAGAGCGTCCGCCAGCACCGCGAAGCGTGGCAGGCAGTCGGACGGGAGCCGCAGCCGGCTGCCATCGGTCATCACCAGTGTCGCCCGGGCGGAGAGGTCCCAGCGGCGGTCGAGCCGCACGTGATCGATCTGTCCGACGCGGACCTTGCCGGTCCTGCGGCCGGTGTGCCATGCGATGCGGTTCGGCGCGACCACCAGCCCGGCGGTGGCGCCGGTCGCCGCCCCGAACAGGGCGGGCAGGGTCGGCAGGACGAAAAGCGCAATGATCCAGGGCGCCGCGCGCAGGATCACGAGCGCCGCGCCCAGAGCCGCGTAGACCGTCGCGAGCGCGACCAGAACCCCCGGCGATCGGGCGCTGCGGCGAAAGGTCAGGACGGGGGGCGGCTCGCCCGATCCCGCGCCGCCGCCCGGGGCGGAACCTCCCGCTGGCCGGGTCATTGCCGGGTCAGCCCTGCAACATGCGGCCGACCATCTCGGACATGTCGCGGCTCGGATTTGGTGTCCGGGCGATCCGTTCAAGCTGGGCGCGGATCATCGCCTGGCGGTTCTCGTCATAGCGCTGCCAGGTCTGGAAGGCGTTGCACATCCGCGCCGCCGTCTGCGGGTTGACCGGGTCGAGCCGGATCAGCCAGTCGGCCAGCAACTCGTATCCTGCGCCATCGGCCCGGTGAAAGCCCGCATGGTTCATGGCCAGCGCGCCGAAAAGCGCGCGGAAACGGTTGGGGTTTCTCCAGTTGAAATCGGAATGCTCCGTCAGGCGCCGGGCGATCTCGACCGCCCTTTCCGGCGCCGCATGGGCCACCTGCAGGGCGAACCACTTGTCCATCACCAGCCGGTCGTCCTGCCAGCGTTCGCGGAAGGCGGCCAGTTCGGCCTCGCCCCGGCCGGCGGAAAGCAGGCAGCCCAGCGCCGAAAGCTGAAGCGTCATGTTGTCGGCCCGGGCAAACTGCGCGGCCGCCATTTCGCCTCCGTCCAGCCGCGTGGTGAGTGCCAGCGCCGCCGCCGTCAGCGCCCGCTTGCCGGCCTGCTCGGCGTCGGGGCTGTAGGGGGCGTCCACCCGCGCCTCGGCATGCAGCAGGGGCAGCAGGTCGCGGGCGTGCCGGGCCAGCGCCGTCTTGAGATCCTCGCCCGCTTGCCACAGCGCCTGCGGGTCCGGGGTGATGCCGGCGTCATGCAGTGCGCCGGCAAGTTCGGACTGGGTGGGCTGTTTCACCATCAGGGCGCGAAAGGCCGGATCGAGCCTTTCGTCGCGCAGTACCGACAGGATGGCGTCGAGATATTCCGGGTCGGGCGCGGCATCCTCCGTGGCCATGGCGATCAGCGTCTCCTGCGCCAGCGCGCGCCCGGCCTCCCAGCGGTTGAACGGGTCGGTGTCGTGGGCCAGCAGGAAGGCGCGTTCGGCCTTGCCGGTGTCGCGTTCGAGGATCACCGGGGCCGAGAAGCCGCGCAGGATCGACGGCGCCGGCCGCGCCGCCAGCCCCGTGAAGGCGAAGCTCTGGCGGGCCTCGGTCATCTCGAGGATTTCCGTGGGCCGCACCTCGTCGCCATTGGGGCCCAGCAGCCCCACCGCGATCGGGATGACCAGCGGCTGCGGGTCGGGAGTGGCGGCGGTGGGCCTGGTGTGCTGGGTAAACGTCAGCGTATAGGTGCCGTCCCGTTCCTGCCAGCTTTCCTCGACCCGCAGGCGCGGGGTGCCGGCCTGGGAATACCAGCGCTTGAACTGGCTCAGGTCGCGCCCGGTGACATCCTCGAACACCTTGAGCCAATCCTCGATGGTGCAGGCCTGCCCGTCATGGCGGGCGAAGTAGAGGTCCAGCGCCTCGGCATATTTTTCCTCGCCCACGAGGCGTTTGAGCATTCCGATCACCTCGGCGCCCTTCTCGTAGACGGTGGCGGTATAGAAGTTGTTGATCTCCTGGTAGCTCTCGGGGCGCACGGGGTGGGCGAGGGGGCCGTCATCCTCGGGGAACTGGCGGGCGCGCAGGTCGATCACGTCGCGGATGCGCTTGACTGCCGCGCCGCGCTGGTCGGCGGTGAACTGGGCGTCGCGGAACACCGTCAGCCCTTCCTTCAGGCTCAGCTGGAACCAGTCGCGGCAGGTGATGCGGTTGCCGGTCCAGTTGTGGAAGTATTCATGGGCGATGATCGCCTCGATGCGTTCGAAATTGTCGTCCGTGGCGGTTTCGGGGCTGGCGAGCACGGCCGAGGCGTTGAAGATGTTGAGGCCCTTGTTTTCCATCGCGCCCATGTTGAAGTCGTCCACCGCGACGATGTTGAAGACGTCGAGGTCGTATTCGCGGCCGTAGACCTCTTCGTCCCACCTCATCGCCTTCTTGAGCGACTCCATGGCGAAGGCGCATTTGCCTTCGTCGCCGGGGCGGACCCAGATGGCCAGATCGACCTTGCGCCCGGACGGGGTGGTGAAGCGGTCGCGATGGGCGACCAGGTCGCCGGCAACCAGCGCGAAGAGGTAGGACGGCTTGGGCCAGGGGTCGTGCCATTCCGCCCAGCCCTTGCCGCGGGCCACCGGATTGCCGTTCGACAGCAGGACCGGCAGGTCCGAATTGATGCGCACGGTGAAGGTGCTCATCACGTCCGGGCGGTCGGGGTAGAAGGTGATCCTGCGGAAGCCTTCGGCCTCGCACTGGGTGCAGTACATGCCGTTCGACAGGTAGAGCCCTTCCAGCGCGGAATTTGCGGCCGGGGCGATCTGCACCTCGGCCTCCCAGGTGAAGGGGCGGTCGGGAACGGTGCAGGTGAGGCCCTCGTCGGTGATCTTCGGCGAGACCGGTTCGCCGTCGATGGCGGCATCGAGGAGCTGGAGCTGCTCGCCGTGCAGGAAGAAGATCCGGTCCGAGGTCTTCGGATCGGGGCGGAAGGCGACGCGCGCGCGCACCCGCGTTGCCTGCGGGTCGAGGTCGAAGGTCAGGTGGACGCTGTCCACGAGGAAGCCGAAGGGGCGGTAGTCCTGCAGGCGGACGGTTGTCGGAGCCGCGTCGCGCATGTCGGGGCCTTTCTGCTGCCTGTCTGAGCCGTGCGTTGGCGCGACCCTAGGAATTCCGGTGCATGGCCGCAAGGCGTCAGTGCCGGCGGGAAGGTCTGCGGCCGGGTGGTGGCAGTGGATGGCCCGGTGCAGGGGCGCTGCCCCTCTTGCCCCGTGCCGGGGCAATTCACCCCGGAATATTTGGGGCAAGGTGAAGAGGGTGGTTCCGGTCGGGGCGCAAGGCCCGGGGGGTTTCGCCTTGCCGGGGGTTGAGGCTGGCGCGATCGGCCGTTTGCGGTTAGACTTGGCCCAAGATCCCGGAAAACCGGGACAGGGCGAGGCAGAAGGTGGCAGTTATCCATGACTGAGATGGTATATGGCGCGGTCCCGGAGCGGGCCGGGGAACCGATTCTTCCGAAGTGGTGGCGGACGGTGGACAAGTGGTCGATGTCCTGCGTGCTGATGCTGTTTGCCGTCGGCCTGCTGCTGGGGCTGGCCGCGTCGGTACCGCTGGCCGAGCGCAACGGGTTCACGCCCTTTCATTATTTCCAGCGGCAGATCGTGTTCGGCAGCCTGGCAATGGTGGCGATGTTCGTCACCTCGATGATGTCGCCCACGCTGGTGCGGCGGCTTGGCGTCATCGGGTTTCTGGCGGTCCTGGTGGCGCTGGTCCTGTTGCCGTTTTTCGGCACCGATTACGGCAAGGGCGCGGTGCGGTGGTATTCGCTGGGCTTCGCGGCATTGCAGCCTTCGGAATTTCTCAAGCCCGGGTTCGTCATTGCCGTGGCCTGGCTGATGTCGGCCAGCCAGCAGATCAACGGCCCGCCGGGCACGATGTGGTCGTTCCTGCTCTGCCTTCTGGTCATGGGGCTGCTGGTCCTGCAGCCCGATTTCGGGCAGGCCAGCCTGATCCTGTTCAGCTGGGGGGTGATGTATTTCGTGGCCGGGGCACCGCTTTTCCTGCTGGCGCTGATGGCCGGGCTGGCGGTGGCGGGCGGCACGCTGGCCTATTCGCTGTCCGAGCATTTCGCCCGCCGCATCGACGGGTTCCTCAACCCCGAGGTGGATCCCAACACCCAGCTGGGCTATGCCGCGAACGCGATCCGCGAGGGCGGGCTTTTCGGCGTGGGTGTGGGCGAGGGGCAGGTGAAGTGGTCGCTGCCGGATGCGCACACGGATTTCATCATCGCGGTGGCCGCCGAGGAATACGGGCTGGTTCTGGTGTTGATCATCATCGCCCTGTTCGCGATCGTCGTCGTGCGGTCGCTGGTGCGCCTCATGCGCGAGCGCGATCCCTTCATCCGCCTGGCGGGAACCGGATTGGCGGCGATCTTCGGCGTACAGGCGATGATCAACATGGGCGTGGCCGTGCGGCTGCTTCCGGCCAAGGGGATGACGCTGCCCTTTGTCAGCTATGGCGGATCGTCGATCATTGCCGGCGGCATCGCGGTGGGGATGCTGCTGGCCTTCACCCGGACCCGGCCGCAGGGCGAGATCGGCGACATCCTGCGAGGCCACCGATGACGAGAAGCCGGTTTCTGCTGATTGCCGCGGGCGGCACGGGCGGGCACATGTTCCCCGCCCAGGCGCTGGCCGAGGCGATGCTGAACCGGGGCTGGCGGGTGCGGCTGTCCACGGATGCGCGCGGTGCCCGCTTTGCCGGCGGGTTTCCGCACACGACCGAGATCGCGCAGGTTTCGTCGGCCACCTTCGCGCGGGGCGGGGCGGCGGCGAAGGCGGCGGCGGGGCCGAAGATCGCCGCTGGGATACTGGGCGCCGCGTGGCGGATGCGCCGCGACCGGCCCGACGTGGTGGTGGGGTTCGGAGGCTATCCGACCATTCCCGCGCTGGCCGCCGCGGTGCTGCTGAAGATCCCGCGCATGATCCACGAACAGAACGGTGTTCTGGGGCGGGTGAACCGGGTTTTCGCGCCGCGCGTGGCCTGCGTGGCCTGCGGCGTCTGGCCCACCGAGCTGCCCGAGGGCGCGCGGGGCGTGCATGTGGGCAACCCGGTCCGGCGCGCGGTGCTGGCGCGCGCCGGGGCCCCCTACATCCCGCCGGGCGACTACCCGATGTCGATCCTGGTGATGGGCGGCAGCCAGGGCGCACGCATCCTGTCGGACGTGGTGCCGGCGGCGGTGGCGGCGCTGCCCGAGGCACTCCGCCGCAACCTGCGGGTCAGCCACCAGGCCCGCCCCGAGGACGAAGAGCGCGTGATCGCGGCCTATGAGCAGGCGGGCGTCGGGGCCGAGGTGCGCAGCTTCTTCCGCGACGTGCCGGCGCGCATGTCCGAGGCGCAACTGGTGATCTCGCGCGCCGGGGCCTCCTCGATCGCCGATCTGACGGTGATCGGGCGGCCCTCGATCCTGGTGCCCTTTGCCGCGGCGGCGGCCGATCACCAGACGGCGAATGCCCGCGGGCTGGTGCAGGCGGGCGCGGCGATCATGATTCCCGAAAGCGCCCTTGACGCCGCCTCGCTTGCCGCGCAGATGACGGCGGTACTGACCAACCCGGACGCGGCCGTGAAGATGAGCCATGCCGCCCTTGCCGCGGCCCGCCCCGACGCGACCGAGCGGCTCGTGGGCCTGGTCGAGGAACTGGCAGAGAAGGACCCCGCATGACCCCCGCCACCAAGCTTCCCGGAGATGTCGGCCCGATCCATTTCGTGGGGATCGGCGGCATCGGCATGTCGGGCATTGCCGAAGTTCTGCTCAACCTCGGTTACGACGTGCAGGGATCGGACCTGAAACCCTCGAAGATCACCGAACGGCTGGCCGGGCTGGGGGCGCGCATCTTCATCGGGCAGAAGGCGGAGAACCTCGACGGCGCGGCGGTGGTGGTGATTTCCTCGGCGATCAAGCCCGGAAACCCCGAGCTGGACGGGGCGCGCGCGCGCGGCCTGCCGGTGGTGCGGCGCGCCGACATGCTGGCCGAGCTGATGCGGCTGAAATCCAACGTCGCGGTGGCCGGCACCCACGGCAAGACCACCACCACCACGATGGTGGCGACGCTGCTGGATGCCGGCGGCTTCGATCCCACCGTGGTCAATGGCGGCATCATCCATGCCTACGGCTCGAATGCCCGCATGGGACAGGGGGAATGGATGGTGGTCGAGGCCGACGAAAGCGACGGCAGCTTCAACCGCCTGCCCGCCACCATCGCCATCGTCACCAATATCGACCCCGAGCACATGGAGCACTGGGGGACCATCGACAATCTCCGCCAGGGGTTTCACGAATTCGTCTCGAACATCCCGTTCTACGGCGTCGCCATCTGCTGCACCGATCACCCGGAGGTGCAGGCGCTGGTCGGACGCATCACCGACCGCCGGGTGATCACCTACGGCTTCAACGCGCAGGCCGATGTGCGGGCGGTGAACCTGCGCTATGAAAAGGGGGTCGCGCATTTCGACGTGGCGCTGCAGGCCGAGGACATCACCATCGAGGGCTGCACCCTGCCGATGCCGGGCGATCACAACGTCTCGAACGCGCTGGCGGCGGTGGCGGTGGCGCGGCAGCTGGGGATGAAGGCACAGCAGATCCGCGCCGCCCTGGCTGCTTTCGGCGGGGTCAACCGTCGCTTCACCAGGGTCGGAGAGGTGAACGGTGTGCCGATCATCGACGATTACGGCCATCACCCGGTGGAAATCGCCGCCGTGCTCAGGGCCGCGCGCCAGGCCGTCGGCGCCGACAGCGGCGCGCGCGTGATCGCCGTGCATCAGCCCCACCGCTATACCCGCCTGTCCACCCTCTTCGACGATTTCTGCGCCTGCTTCAACGAGGCCGACGTGGTTGCCATCGCCGAGGTCTTCCCCGCCGGCGAGGACCCGATCCCCGGCGCCTCGCGCGACGATCTGGTGGCCGGGCTGATCCGGCACGGCCACCGCCACGCACGCGCGATCCTGGACGAGGACGACCTTGAACGCCTGGTGCGCGAACAGGCCCGCCCCGGCGATATCGTCGTCTGCCTGGGCGCCGGCACCATCAGCGCCTGGGCCAGCGGCCTGGTGGAACGATTGCGGGACTGGCAGACATGACCGAAGACCGCCTCAGACGCCGGATCGGACCGGGCCTTCTGACGGCCTACGGTGTCGGCGTGATGGTGGGGGCGGGCATCTACGTTCTGGTGGGAGCGATCGCCGGCCGGGCCGGGGTGTGGGCTCCGGTTTCCTTCCTCGTTGCCGGGCTGATCGCGGCGCCGGCGGCCCTGTCCTATGCCGAGTTCTCGACCCGCCTGCCGGAAGCGGCGGGCGAGGCCGCCTATGTGGCGCGCGGGTTTGGCCGGCGGTGGCTGGGCCTCGTGGTCGGGCTGGGCATCGTCGCCGCCGGCACGGTTTCGGCCGGCGCGGTGCTGGGCGGCGGGGTGGGATATCTTTCCCAGGGATTCGGCGTGCCCTCGGCGCCCGCGATCGTGGGGCTGGGCGCGGCCCTGGTCGCGGTCGCGGTGATCGGTGTTCTCGAAAGCCTGGCGCTGGCGGCGGTGTTCACCCTGATCGAACTGACCGGGCTGGGGCTGGTGATCTGGGCGGGGCTGACGGCGGCGCCTTCGCCCGACTGGACCGCCCCCGCCGCGCTGGTGCCGGGAGGGGTCGGGCTGGGCGCGGTGCTGGCCTTTTTCGCCTTCATCGGCTTCGAGGACATCGTCAACATGGCCGAAGAGGTCGAGCGCCCGGAGCGCACGCTGCCGCTGGCAATCCTCGCCTCGCTGGCCATTACCGCGGTTCTTTACGCGCTGGTGACATGGGCGGCGGTCCACGCGGTGCCGCTGGAGCGGCTTGCGGGCAGTTCCAGCCCGCTGGCTCTGGTCTGGCAGACCGCGCGGGGGGGCGATGCCGCTTTCCTGTCGGCCATCGCCGTCTTCGCCGCGCTCAACGGGGTGCTGGCGCAGATCGTCATGGCGGCACGGGTGCTGTTCGGGCTGGGGCGGCGGACGCCGGCGCTGGCGGCGTTCCACCACGCCCATCCCCGTTTCGGCACCCCGGTTCTGGCAACCGTCCTGACCGGCACGGTTGTGATCCTGTTCGCGCTGTTCCTGCATGTGACGTTCCTGGCCGAGATGACCTCGGCGATCCTTCTGGGAGTGTTCTCGCTGGTCAATCTGGCGCTCATCCTCGAAAAGCGCCGTCGCCCGCAGGCCCCGTTCCGGGTGCCGATGGCGGTGCCGGTGCTGGGCCTGATCCTGTCGCTGTCGGCGCTGGTGCTGACGCTGGGGGTGCGGCCATGAGCGCCTCTGCGGTCGCGGCGGCGCTGTGGGCGGCAGCGGCGACGGTCGTGGCCCTTCTGCCCGTGCGCTGGCAGTTCGCGCCCGGTTTCGTTCTGCTGCTGGCCGCGCCGGTCCTGATCGTCCGGATCGGTTTCGACCATGGCTGGGGGTGGTCGGTTGCCGCGCTTGCGGCATTCGTATCGATGTTCCGCCGCCCGCTGCGCCATCTGTGGCGCAGGCTGCGCGGAAGGAAGAAGGAGGCTCGTGGATGACCCTGTCGCTGATCCTTGCGGCGGCCTGGGCCGTGGTTGCCAATCTTCTGGCCATGACCCCGTCGAAGGACAATCACTGGCGCAACGCCTATGTCCTGATTGCCGTCGGTATTCCCTTGCTCGGCTTTGTGACCTATGAGAATGGGCCATGGGTCGGTCTGATCGTGCTGGCCGGCGCGATGTCGGTCCTGCGCTGGCCGGTGATCTATCTCGCGCGCTGGCTGCGCCGGCGGCTGGAGGGGATCGGCAAGGCCCGGCAATAGGCGCCGCGACAAGGGGGAAGCGGAATGGAAAATGTGGGACTTTACGCGCTGGTGCCGCTGGCGGGGCTGCTGGTGGGGGCGGCGGCGGGGCTGCTGGCCGGCCGCCATGGCGGTACGCGCGGCTTCCTGTGG
>JALTNO010000381.1 GCA_027000645.1 Paracoccaceae bacterium
CGATCCGCTGTTCGGCCTGTCCCGGGATGAGCTTTCCGGCCCCGGCCTGAGCCGGCGCACGGTGCTGCGCCTGATGGCCGCGGCGGGTACGCTGACCGCCGCCAACGTGCTGCCGGTTGGTGGCATCATGCGCCCGGCGCAGGCAGGCCCGTCAGGCGGAACGCTGACCTGCGGTTGGGCCGGGGTTGGCCAGATCGTGACGCTGGACCCGGCGCAGATCAACCAGGTGGTGCAGTTTCAGATCTCTTCGAACGTGCTCAGCGGGCTGATGCACATCAACAGGGATCTGGTGGGCGAGGGCGACCTGGCCGAAAGCTGGACTGTCTCCGAGGACGGCAGGGAATATGTTTTCAAGCTGCGTGAAGGGGTTACCTTTCATAACGGCGATCCATTCACCGCCGACGATGTGATCTTTACCTACAACCGCTCGAAGGATCCCGAGAAATCGATCCATTCGCGTGTCATCAAGAACGTGGCCGATGTGGTGAAGCTCAACGACTACGAGGTGAAGTTCGTTCTGGCCAAGCCGCAGGCCTCTTTCCTGACCAAGACGCTCGAACGCTCCAGCGGACGGGCGATGACCATCGTCAGTCGCGGCGCGCTGGAAGCGATGGGCACCTCGGATTATGGTCTGCGCCCGGTGGGCACCGGGCCCTTCAGGGTAGTCGAGCACCAGCTTGGCCAAGGTGTCGTGCTGGAAAAATTCGAGGAATACTACGATCCGGAGCGGCCGAAGCTCGACAAGGTCATCATCAAGCCGATCAGCGATGCCGAGCCTCTGGCCGCCGCCATCGAGGCGGGCGACATCCAGCTGATCGGCGGCAACGGCATCCCCGGCGAACTGGTGGACCGTTTCGTTTCCAACCCCGATCTCGTGGTGGACGAGGTGCCGGGCCCGGGCTTCCAGTCCGTCTGGATCAATCCGTGGCACGAGAACATGCGGGTACCGGATTTCAACAAGCCTCTGTCGGAGTTGCTGAAGGAGCCGGGGTTCAAGATTCCATGGGCGGTGGACCGCGACCGGCACTCTGGCAGTGTGGGGTTGCTCAGACACCCATCTGCACAGGAGACAGTCATGAACAAGCATTCGTCTGCAATCATCATGCCGGCCGCGATCCGCACCAATCTTGGCGCGATTTTCGTCTCGTTGGAACTCAGCCGATCACGTTGGATCGTGACGTCGTTGTCACCCGGCGGCGCCGAGAAGATGTCGAAGCACACTGTGCCAGGCGGCGACCTTGCCGGGCTCATGGAGCGTTTCCAGCTCCTTGTTGCGAAAGCCAAGGCGCGCACGGGGCGGGATTTCCCGATCGTCGTCATTCAGGAGGCGGGCCTTGACGGCTTCTGGATCCACCGCGCGCTGGAAAAGGAGGGCATCGAAAGCCATGTCGTCGACCCGGCCTCCATCGCGACTTCGCGTCGGCGCAGGCGCGCCAAGACCGACAGGATCGACGGCGAGGCGCTGGTGCGGACGCTCCTGGCCTTCAAGCGGGGCGAGCCGCGGGTCTGCGCTATGGTGCGCGCCCCGTCGCCCGAAGACGAAGATACGCGCCGAATCATGCGTGAGCGCAAGACCCTGACCGGCGAGCGTGTTGCGCATGTCAACCGCATCAAGGGGCTCCTCTTCGCCCAAGGCGTCAGCGGATACGAACCGCTGCGGCGCGATCGTCGCAAGCGGCTGGAAGAGCTGCGAACCGGGGACGGTCGGGAACTCCCACGGCATCTGAAGGCGCAGATCCTGCGCGAGCTCGACCGCCTGGAACTGGTGCTGGCGCAGATCAAGGCGGTTGAGAACGAGCGCGACGCCGAACTGGCGCAGGCCCGGGAGGCCGCGCTGCCCGCCTCGGCCGCGCGGCTCATGGAAATCAGGGGTATCGGCCCGGAATTTGCCATGCTCATCTGGTCGGAGGGCCTCTATCGTCACTTCGACAACCGGAGGCAAGTGGCCGCTTATGCTGGTCTGGCGCCGACACCATGGCAAAGCGGAGCGGTCGACCATGAACAAGGCGTGTCGAAAGCCGGCAATCCGCGGCTGCGCACCACGATGATCCAGTTGGCCTGGCTCTGGCTGCAGCACCAGCCGACATCGGCGTTGACGCAGTGGTTTCGCGACAGGGTAGCGCATCAGGGTGGCCGCTCGCGCAAACCCGCCATCGTGGCGCTGGCGCGAAAGCTGCTGGTCGCACTCTGGAAATATGTTGCCGCAGGTGTCGTGATCGAGGGCGCCGCGATGAAGCCCGCCTGAACCCCAAACCCCATTTCCGAAATTCGACGGGGTCCAATCAGCCCCGCCGGATCCGGGTGGATGAACCGGGCCGGATCTTGGTCTGACAAGAACCGTGTTCAAGATTGGTCTCATCCGCCCGAGCCCAGCCCGCCGCAAGCGGAATTCTGGACCGCCGTTGAACGCCCGACAGGGCGCCTGCGCGACCGTATGTGAGGTTGATCGTGCCCGGAACCGGGCCGCGTCATGCATTCGGGCTCGGACCTCGGATCCTGAAACACAAGGAGCCTCATCATGTGACCGAACGCCAACGGTTGACATCGAAATGCCCATGTGAGGTGCGGATGGCGATGGCCAAGGCGCTCGACCGCGATCTCTACCTCGAGATTGCTCAGTTCGGGCGCGGCACGCCGGCCTATGGCACGATCAACCCGGCGATGGGCTTCTACTACGATGACACGATCGCCGAAACCAGCGCCCAGCGCTTCG
>JALTNO010000382.1:0-2548 GCA_027000645.1 Paracoccaceae bacterium
GCGGCCGTCCTTCACCAGCAGGCTGCCGGGCCGGTCGGTGCCGGCGGCCGGGTCGATCAGGCGGACATGGGTAATGAGAAGGCTCATCGCGCAGGCTCTTTCATGCGGGTCCGGTCGGAGGGGCGGCGTGTCATGCGTGCCCCCTTGCCCGGGCGGCCTCGATTTCCGCCACCACGCGGGCCGGGTCCGGTTGATGCTTGATCAGGTGCTTGTCGCCATCGGTGGTGATGATCTGGACCATCGGGCCGAGGGTGCGCACGCGTGCGATCCGGTTCAGCGTCACCCTGCGCCCGCCGGGGCCGGTGAGCGTGTCGCCGGACAGATCCCACACCGCGGCCAGTTCCTCATCGGCCAGATACCAGGCGCGCAGGGCGATGGCCGCCAGCCCTCCGATGGCGCCGGTCCAGATGGCGTTTTCCCCCATCAGCCACAGTACCAGCATGGCGCCGGCCATGGCCAGGGCGGCAAGCCACATGTTGGCGCGGACATAGGCGCCGCGGTCGGGGGTGAATCGGATCGTGTTCGTCATGCGAGCAACCATATGACAAGGGCGATGATGGCGATCATCACGCCGGTGAAGATGGACGCGCCGATGGCGCGGGCCTCGGCCCGGGCCTGCCGGGGGGGCTTGCGCCGGCCCGACCCGATATGGGCGCTGGCGGCCTCCAGGTGGCCGCCGCTCCAGTCCACGCCGGGTTCGGCATAGGCGCCGAGCGGGCGGAGCTGCGCGCCCTTTCCCGCGAAGGCGCGGCTGCGCACCACCATCACCCAGCCCGCGGCCTCCCGCAGCCGGTCGCGGTCGGGGGCAAGCTGGTCCTCGCCGATGCCGAACCCTTCGGCGAGATAGCCCTCCAGCCCCAGCCCGTCCAGATCCGCGACCGGAAAGACCTCGACCTGCGCCGGATCGAGCGCCTCGACGCCCAGCGCCTGCGCTGCGGCGGCGGCATCGCGCAGAAACCGGGCCTGCTCGGGCGGCAGGTCGAGCGCGAACAGGCGGACCACTCCCGCCTCGCCCGCGCGCACACGCAGCGGATCGGGGCGCGGCCCGGTCATGGCGTCCGCGCCGCGGCAAGGTTGCGGGCCAGAAGCTCCATCGCCGCCATGCGCACCGCGACGCCCATTTCCACCTGGTCCTGAATGACCGAGCGGTTGATGTCGTCGGCAAGGGTCCCGTCGATCTCGACCCCGCGGTTCATCGGGCCGGGATGCATGACGATGGCGTCGGGCGCGGCCAGCGCCAGCTTCTCCGCATCCAGCCCCCAGAGGTGATAGTATTCGCGCTCGGACGGGATGAAGCCGCCGTCCATCCGCTCTTTCTGAAGGCGGAGCATCATCACCACGTCCACGCCGGCCAGCCCTTCGGCCATGTCCTCGTGGACCTCGACCCCGAATTCTCCGATCCGGGCGGGCATCAGCGTCGGCGGGCCGATCAGGCGGATGCGGTTTTCCATCTTGCCCAGCAGCAGGATGTTCGAGCGCGCCACCCGGGAATGAGCGATGTCGCCGCAGATCGCCACCGTGAGCCGGTGCAGCCGCCCCTTGGCCCGGCGGATGGTGAGCCCGTCAAGCAGCGCCTGGGTGGGGTGTTCGTGGCGGCCGTCGCCGGCGTTCAGCACCGCGCAGTTGACCTTCTGCGCCAGCAGGTCCACGGCGCCGGAATGGGGGTGGCGCACCACCAGAAGATCCGGGTGCATGGCATTGAGCGTCAGCGCCGTGTCGATCAGGGTTTCGCCCTTCTTGATGCTGGATGCCTGCATGGACATGTTCATCACGTCCGCGCCCAGCCGCTTGCCGGCCAGTTCGAAACTGGCCTGGGTGCGGGTGGAGGCCTCGAAGAACATGTTGATCTGGGTCAGTCCGGCAAGCACGTCGGCATGCTTGGCCGCCTGGCGGTTCAGATCCACGTAGCTCTCCGCGAGATCGAGGATGGTGGTGATGTCCTGCGGCTTGAGCTGTTCGATCCCCAGAAGGTGACGGTGGGCGAAGGACATGGGCCGCGACTCCGACAGGCGTTTCGGGTCGCTTATAGAAAGGCCGGCGGCCGGGGGCAACGGGTGGCGGTAATGCGGTTTCCGTCGCCGCCAAGGCGGGCTAGGCTTGCGGCATGGAATCGGGGATCGATCACCGCGCGGCGCGGGCGCTGCTGGAATGGCAGATCGAGCTGGGCGCGACCGAGGCCATCGGCGATGCGCCGGTGGACCGTTACGCGCTGCCCGATCGTCCGCCCGAACCTGCGACGGCCCGTGATGCTGCGGCCCGTGGTGCCGTGACCGGTGCGGCGCCGCCCGTCGCGCCGCCCGTCGCGCCGGCGGTTGCTGCCGCCGATGCCGCCGGTTCCGTTGACCCGGTTGCCGTGGCCCGCGCGGCCGCGGCTGCGGCGTCCTCGCTGGACGAGTTGCGCGCCGCCATCGCCGCCTTCGATCTGTGCGAGCTGAAGAAGGGCGCGCGAAATACCGTCTTTGCCGACGGCGTGCCGGGGGCGCCGGTGATGATCATCGGCGAAGCTCCGGGCCGCGACGAGGACCGCGAGGGCCGGCCTTTCGTGGGC
>JALTNO010000382.1:2558-10461 GCA_027000645.1 Paracoccaceae bacterium
CTTGATCGGACGAAGAATGTCTACATCACCAATGTCCTGCCCTGGCGGCCACCGCAGAACCGCGATCCGCGCCCCGAGGAAATCGCCATGATGCGCCCCTTTCTCGAGCGTCACGTGGCGCTGGCCGACCCGAAGATCCTGGTGCTGATGGGGAATGCCTCGTGCCAGGCGGTGCTGGGTCGGCGCGGGATCACCCGGCTGCGCGGCCGGTGGGAACAGGCCTTCGACCGCCCCGCCCTGCCGATGTTCCACCCCGCCTTCCTGCTGCGCAAACCCCATGCCAAGCGCGAGGCCTGGGCCGATCTTCTCGAACTCGGGGCCCGGCTGAGAGGGGACGCATGAAGATCCTGGCCTTTTCCGATCTGCACCTGTCCCGCCCGCACGCTGAGGCGCTGGTGGCGGCTGCGCAATCGGCCGAACTGGTGATCGGGGCGGGGGATTTCTGCGTGATGCGCGACGGGCTGGCGCGGGCGATGGAGATGCTGGCCGGCATTTCCTGCCCGGTGGTGGCGGTGCCCGGCAATGCCGAAAGCGCGGCCGAACTGGCCGCTGCCGCACCCGCGGGCTGGCATGTCCTGCACGGGGAGGGGGTGGAAATCGGGGGCTTGCGCCTGTTCGGGCTGGGCTGTGCGGTGCCGGTCACGCCGTTCGGCGCCTGGTCGTGCGACCTGACCGAGGCGCAGGCCGCGCAGATGCTCGAGCGCTGCCGGGCGGCGGATGTGCTGGTGACCCATTCGCCGCCTCGGGGGGTTGCCGATCGGACCTCGCAGGGGAAGTCGGTGGGCTCGGCGGCGATCCGCACGGCGATCGAGCGGCTGCAGCCGGCCCTTGCGCTTTGCGGGCACATCCATGACAGCTGGGGCGATGGGGGGTGGATCGGGAGCACGCAGGTCGCCAATCTCGGGCCCGGCGTCAACTGGTTCGATCCATCCCCGCCGGCGGGGGCAGGAAATAAAGAGGGCTGACAAGGCATGTCGCGCATTGACGAAAGCAAGCAGTTCGTACCCGTCCGCATCGCGGTGCTGACGGTTTCGGATACACGGTCGCTGGACGAGGACCGCTCGGGGCAGGTGCTGGTGGAGCGGCTGACCGCGGCCGGGCACGTGCTGGCCGACCGCCGGATCGTCCGCGACGAACGCGACGAGATTGCCGCGCAGCTGCGCGCATGGGTGGCCGACGCGGAGGTGGACGTGATCATCTCGACCGGCGGCACCGGGCTGACCGGGCGCGACGTGACGGTCGAGGCCCACCGCGACGTCTATGAAAAGGAGATCGAGGCCTTCTCCATCGTCTTCACCATGGTGTCGATGAAGAAGATCGGCACCTCGGCGGTGCAGAGCCGCGCCACCGGGGGGGTGGCGGGCGGCACCTACCTGTTCGCGCTGCCCGGCAGTCCCGGCGCCTGCAAGGATGCCTGGGACGAAATCCTCGCCCCGCAGCTGGACTATCGTCACCGCCCCTGCAACTTCGTCGAGATCATGCCCAGGCTGGACGAGCACCTGCGGCGCAAATAGGAACGGCACGAACCGCAGCGGGCGCGGGGTCTCGCCCGCTTGCGGGTTGGCATTTCCGGCCATGCGGCTACCTTATGGGGGTGGCCGCGCGGTGCGGTCCGAGGAATACGGCGCATGCGGTTTCTGCGGCAAAGTCTGATCGGCCTGTTCCTGGCGGCGCTGGCGCTGGGGTTGCTGGCCTATTCCGTGCAGACGGTTTTCGAGGCGCTGCAATCGCGCATGGCGGATGGCGGCCACCCGGCCCCCGCGCGCGAGCGGGTCTTCGCCGTCAGCCTGCGCACCGCGCGCCTGCAGACGGTTTCGCCGGTTCTCCAGGCCTTCGGGCAGATCCAGAGCCGCCGGACGCTCGAGCTGCGCGCCGCGGTCGGCGGGCGGGTGGTCTGGCTGTCTCCGCGCTTCGAGGAAGGCGGTCGCGTGGCTGCGGGCGAGGTGCTGGTGCGCATGGATCCGGCGGACGCGCAGGCGGCGCTGGACCGGGCCGAAAGCGATCTCGAGGACGCCCGGGCCGAGATCCGCGAGGCCGCCCGGGCGCTGGAACTGGCCCGGGACGAGCTGGCCGCGGCCGAGGATCAGGCCGATCTGCGCGCCCGGGCGCTGAAGCGGCAGAAGGATCTGCGCTCGCGGGGGGTCGGCACCGAGGCGGCGGTGGAGGTGGCCGAGCTGTCGCTGGCCTCGGCGCGGCAGGCGGTTCTGGCCCGCCGCCTTGCGCTGGCGCAGGCCGAGGCGCGGGTGGACAAGGCGCGTACCCGCCTGGCTCGGGCGCGGATCACCCTTGATGCGGCGCGCAGGACGCTGGACGACACCACGATCCGCGCCGCCTTCGACGGCAGGCTCAGCGGCGTCCGGGTGGTCGAGGGGCGGCTGGTGGCGCCGAACGAGAAACTGGCCGACCTGGTGGACCCCGATCAGCTGGAAGTCGCATTCCGCGTTTCGACCCGGCAGTATGTGCGGCTTCTGGGCGATGACGGGCGGCTGATCCCGGCGCCGGTGCGGGTGTCGCTGGAGGCGGGCGGCGCCGATCTGGTGGCGCAGGGCGTGATCAGCCGTGAAGGCGCCGCCGCGGGCGAGGGGCAGTCGGGGCGGCTGATCTTTGCCCGGCTCGAGAACGCGCCGGCCTTCAAGCCGGGGGATTTCGTCGCCGTGTCGGTGCAGGAGCCGCCGGTGGAAAACGTGGCCCGGCTGCCGGCCTCGGCGCTGGATGCGCGCGGAACCGTGCTGGTGATCGGCGAGGGCGACCGGCTTCAGGCGCTGCCGGTGGAACTGGTCCGGCGGCAGGGCGATGACGTCCTGGTGCGGGGCGAGGGGCTTGACGGGCGCGAGGTGGTGATCGGCCGCACGCCGCTTCTGGGGCCGGGGATTCGCGTCCGGCCGCTGCGCGAGAGGTCCGAGGCCGCCGTTCCCGAAACCGTCCCCGGAGCCCTGTCCGCCCCCGGCGGAGCGCGGCGGGACGCGATGCTCGAACTTAGCGACGAAAGGCGGGCGCGGCTCGTCGCCTTCGTGCGCGGCAACGCGCGGATGCCGGCCGAGGCCAGGGCGCGGCTGCTGGATCAGCTTGCCGGCGCGCGGGTGCCCGCGCAGCTGGTGGCGCGGATCGAGGCGCGCATGGGCGGGCAGGTCATGCCCGACCGGGCGTCGCGGCCGGATGATGCGCGCTCTGACGAAACCGGAGGCGAGGGGTAATGCGCCCGGTGCCCGGCGCCGCGGGCGGGATCATCGGCTATTTCACCCGCCACAGGACGGCGGCCAACCTGCTGCTTCTGGTCATGCTGGTCCTGGGTGCCGCGGCGATGCCGCGGATGCGGGCGCAGTTCTTCCCCGACGTGATCGTCAACACCATTTCCGTCTCGGTTGCCTGGCAGGGCGCCGGCCCGGAAGAGGTGGACGCGGCGATCGTCCAGATCCTCGAGCCGGCGCTGCTGGCGGTGGACGGGGTGGCCGGATCCGAGGCCGTCTCGCGCGAGGGGCGGGCACGGATTTCGCTGGAATTCGAACCCGGCTGGGACATGGGGCGCGCGGCCGAGGACGTGCAGGCGGCGGTGGATGCGGTCGCCAACCTGCCCGACGAGGCCGACGACCCCAAGGTCAGGCGCGGGGCGTGGCGCGACCGGGTGACGGACGTGGTCATCACCGGTCCGGTCGGGACCGAGCAGCTGGCGCTTTTCGCGGACGAGCTGGTGCGGCGGCTGTTCAGCGCCGGGGTGACGCGGACCACGATCCGCGGCGTGGCGGCGCCGCGCACCGTCGTCGAGGTGCCCCTGGCCGCCCTGATTGCCAACGACGTGACCATGGGGCAGATCGCCTCCGCCATCGCGGCCGAGGTGAACACCGCGCCCGCGGGCGACGTATCGGGCGCCAATGCGCGGGTGCGTGCCGGCACCGAAAAGCGCAAGCCCGACGACATTGCCGGGATCGTGCTGAGGTCGAACCCGGACGGCTCGAAACTGACCATCGGCGACGTGGCGAAGATCCGCATCGAGGGCGTGACGCGCAAGCGCGGCTATTTCGTGGGCGACAATCCGGCCATGTCGATCCGGGTGGATCGTGCCGGGCAGGGCGACGCCATCGAGGTCCAGGCCACGGTTCAGCGGGTCGCCGAGGAAATGCAGGCCTCCCTCCCGCCCGGGGTGAGCATCGACCTGATCCGCACGAGGGCCGAATCGATCACCGCCCGGCTGGACCTGCTGATCGAGAACGGCGCCATGGGACTGGCGCTGGTGCTGGTGCTGCTGTTTCTGTTTCTCAATGCGCGAACCGCCTTCTGGGTGGCGGCGGGTATACCCGCGTCGATGTTCGCGGCCGTGGCGATGATGTATGCCTTCGGCCTGACCATCAACATGGTCAGCCTGTTCGGCCTGATCATCACCCTGGGCATCGTCGTGGACGATGCCATCGTGGTCGGCGAACATGCCGACTACCGCGCCCGCCGCCTTGGCGAGACGCCCGTGCAGGCGGCCGAGCGCGCGGCCCGGCGGATGGCGATGCCGGTCTTTGCCTCGACCATCACCACGGTCATCGCCTTTTCCGGGCTGATGGCGATCGGCGGGCGTTTCGGAGACCTGATCCGCGACATTCCCTTCACCGTGATCGTGGTGTTGATCGCGTCGCTGATCGAATGTTTCCTGATCCTGCCCAACCACATGGTGCATGCCATCGAACAGTCGCGGCGCCGGCACTGGTACGACCTGCCCAACCGGCTGGTGAACGAAGGCTTCCGCTGGCTGCGCGACCACCTGTTCCGGCCGCTGACGCTGATCGCCGTGCGGGCACGCTACGTGGTGCTGGCCGGCGCGGTCCTGATCCTTGCAACACAGGTTGCGGTGTTCATCCGCGGCGACGTGCCATGGCGGTTCTTCAACGCGCCCGAGCGCGGATCCGTCACCGGCAATTTCGCCATGGTCGAGGGTGCCACGCGGGCCGATGCGCTGGAGATGATGCGCGAGATGCAGCGCGCGACCGAAGAGCTGGGCCGCGAATACGAGGCGCGCTATGGTCGCAATCCGATCCGCTTCGTCCTGGCCGAGATCGGCGGCAATGCCGGCCATCCGCTGGCCGGGGCCGACAGCAAGGATCGCGACCTTCTGGGCAGCATCTCGATCGAGCTGATCGACGCCGATCTGCGGCCCTATTCCAGCTTTGCCTTCGTGGGCGAGCTTCAGGACCGCGTGCGCCGCCACCCCAAGCTGGAAACCGTCAGCTTCCGCGGCTGGCGGTCGGGGCCGGGGGGGGATTCGCTGGACGTGCAGTTCTACGGCGCCGAGGTGGAGACGCTCAAGGCGGCAAGCGAGGACCTTCAGCAGGCGCTGGCGCGCTACCCGGAGGTGTCGGCGATGCAGGACAACCTCGCCTATGACAAGGAGGAGCTGATCCTGGAGCTGACACCGCAGGGACGCGCGCTGGGCTTTACCATCGACGCGCTGGGCGGGGCGCTGCGCGGCTATCTGAACGGGATCGAGGCCGCGACCTACCCGGACGGGCCGCGCAGCGCCGAGATCAGGGTCGAGTTGCCCAGGGGCGAACTCACCGCCGATTTCCTCGAACGTACGCTGATGCGCGCGCCCGCGGGCGTCTATGTGCCGCTGGAGGATATCGTGAGCGTCCAGCGGCGCACCGGGTTTTCCACCGTCCGGCGCGAAAACGGGCTGCGCCTGATTTCCGTGACCGGCGACATATCCGAGGACGACCCCGAGCGCGCCGCGGAGATCGACCGCGCGCTGCGCGAGGAGATCCTGCCGAAGATCGCCAGCGAACGGCAGGTGGAATGGCGCATGGGCGGGCTGAAGGAACAGGAAGACAGGTTCCTTGCGGATGCGAAGACGGCGCTGGTGCTGTGCCTGACCGGGATCTACCTGGTGCTGGCCTGGGTGTTTTCCAGCTGGACGCGCCCCCTCGTGGTCATGTCGGTGATTCCCTTCGGGCTGATCGGGGTGATCTGGGGCCATGCCTGGTGGGGCGTGCCGCTGAGCATGTTTTCGGTGGTGGGGCTGATCGGCATGACCGGGATCATCATCAACGATTCCATCGTCCTGGTGACCACCATCGACGAATATGCAAAGGAGCGCGGCCTGATCCCGTCGATCGTGGATGCCACCGCCGACCGGCTGCGGCCGGTGCTTCTGACCACGATGACGACGGTGCTGGGACTGGCGCCGCTGCTGTTCGAGCGCTCCCAGCAAGCGCAGTTCCTCAAGCCCACCGTGATCACGCTGGTCTACGGGCTGGGTTTCGGCGTGATCCTGGTGCTCATGGTGGTGCCGGCGCTGGTCGCGGCGCAGCGCGACTTCTCGCGGCCGCTCAGGGCGCTGCGGCGGGCGCTGAGGCTGCGACGGCGGCGGCCCCTGAAGGCCGCGGTTGCCCTGACCGGGCTGGTGCTGCTGGCGTGGTTCGGCGTGACCATGGGGCCGGTGCTTGCCGGCGCCGGAATGCCCGGGCCCCTGGCGGCGCTGTTGCCGGAGCTGGCGGGAATGGAGCCGATGCGCGCCGCGCTGGCGGCATTCCTGGGCGGCGCGCTGGTCATCGTGGGTGCGGCCTATCTTCTGGCGGCGTTCGCGCTGACCGTCGCCTCGGCCCGGCGTCGGCGCCGGGCCTGAGCCTGATCCGGTCGCCGCGGTCTCGGCGGGGGGTCTCAGCCGGGGCGGCAGCCACGGATGTCCACCGCGTAGCGTTCCCCCAGAACGGTGAAACGGATCTCGGACCGGTCAAGCGATATCGGCCCCTCGTCATTGCTGAGAATCTCGGTGGCGGCGACCAGCATGCGCCCCTTGCGCCTGGCCTCGGTCCCCGAGGCCCAGAGCATCGGGTTTCCCGGCTCGATCACGACGATTTCGCGCCCGCCCGCCGAGGGCATGTCGATCCGCGCCTCCAGCCGGATGCCGTCGTCAAGCGGCGACACCCGGCAGCTGGCCGCGCGCACCCCGGCCGCGCGCGCCGGGCGGGGCTGGCGGGCAAGAGCGGCTTCGATCGACGGATCGGGCGGCGCGTCCGCGTCGATTTCGTGGTCGAAGGAAAGCGAGGCCGGCACGCAGACCTCGTCGCACACGCCGATGTCGATCTGCCCGCGCAGGCGCACGGGCAGTCCCGGCCGGGCCGGTGTCACCTCGATCGGCAGGACGAGCTGCTCCTTGTAGCCGATCGACTGCAGACCTGCGAGTTCGAACACGACCGGCGTCGGCCATGAGATCGTGATGTCGGCCACGTTCCGCGACCCGCGCCAGTCGAAGCTGGGCGGAATGCCGGCCTCTCCCGGCTGGCGCCAGTAGGTTTTCCAGCCTTTCGCCATGGTCAGCTTCATCGCGGCGCGCAGGCTGCCGCGGGCGGTCCTGCCGCCGTCGAGCATGTCCAGGCGGACCAGAATGTCCGGATCCCCTTCGGCGCTTGCCGTCGCGGCGAAAAGCAGACACATGATGGCGGTGACTGGAAAGGCTTTCGACATGGGCTCTTGATCGCCCGGCGCGGGGTGAATGCCAAGTCACTTTCGCTCGATGGGCGCGTTGTCGGGCGCAAGGCGCGCGCGGCCGGGGCGTTCCCACCTTGCGCGTAGGCGGCCGGGGGGCCATGTTTGGACAAGGAAGGGTGGAATCGTTCACATCATGGAACTGACCGGAAAACTTCTGATCGCCATGCCCGGAATGGGCGACCCCCGGTTTCAGCATTCCGTCGTGCTGCTGTGCAGTCACGGCGACGAGGGGGCGATGGGGCTGATCGTGAACAAGCCGGCCCATGACATCAGCCTTTCGGATCTGCTCGAACAGCTTGACATCGGCAGGGACGGCGATGGCCCGGCGATCGATGCGACGGTCTATTTCGGCGGCCCGGTGGAGCCGTCGCGGGGCTTCGTGCTGCATGGCAGCGACTACGTCTCCAACATTCATTCGCTGTCGGTGACGTCCGAG
>JALTNO010000383.1 GCA_027000645.1 Paracoccaceae bacterium
AGGCTGCCCATCCCGGCGGCGATCAGCCCGCCGAGCAGGATGTGGCGCAGCGCATCGCGCAGGCGCATCTTCGTGGTCAGCGCGTTGGTCGCCCCACCAAGCGCGCCCCAGGCCGCAAGGATCACGGCGGTGGAGGCGGCAAGGTCGCGCAAGACGCCCGCGACGAAGCCGGTATTGTCGTTCATCGTCTGACCTCGATCAGGGGAATGGAGGTGATGGAGCCGAGCCGCTCGATATCGAGCGTCACATCGAGCGTATCGGTGTCGAAGCGCACCGGCACGTCGAACTCGAAGCCGGCGGTGATCGTGGCTCCTGCGGCCGGTGCCGTGGTGAAGCTGACGATGCCGGTGGTAGTGTCCACGGACCAGCCCGAAGTCTGCTCAACGCCGTCGATCGCGACGCGCACCGTGCCGGCGACCGGCTTCGTGATGGTTCGGTTCCAGGCCTGGGCGCCCGAGGCGTAGGCCTTCACCAACTGGAACGCCGTCGTCGTGCCATCCCCTGTGCCGATAACCTGATCCATCGCCGAAAGCGTCCCGGACGGGAGGCAGGACTTGTAATCGGCCCAGTCCTTCCAGCGGAAGCCGTAGAGCCGTCCGTTCCGCGCCTCGAAGAAGGCGACCACCGCCGCCAGATCATCAGCCCGGCGAATACCATAGGCCGCATCGTACCGCCGGCGCGAGTTCGCCCAGCTGGCATTGCGCTCCTCGTCGCCCGAGGCAAGCTCGACGATCTGGGTGCGCCGCTCGGGACCGCCCCGGGCACCGCGGCTGATGTCGTCCGGGAACCTGACTTCGTGAAAGGCCATGGGGATTTCCGATTTGTGATTGCTGATTTGTGATGTCTGATTGGTGATGTGGGAGGTCAGGGGAGCCGCAAATCGCAAATCGGCAATCGCAAATCCAACATCAAAGCCCCCTGCGGCCCAGCGACACCACGCGGGCAATGTCGGCCGCGACCTGGGCGCGCGACTGGCGGAAGCTCTCGGCGTCGCGGGTCTGGATGTTGATGGTGATGTTTTGTGCGCCACCCGCACCTGCCGCCACCTCGCGCCGGCTCAGCACCCTCTCGCCCCGCTGCAGGATGGCGGGTACCTCGTCCGGGCGAAGTCCGGCCCACCCACCGCTGTGCATCCGAGGAGCGCCGGCAAAGGCCAAGGCAGGAACCATGCGCTGTGGCGTTGGCGATCCCACTACGCCGCCTGCGTGCAGCACCGGCGCGAAGATGCCGCCCAAAGAGCCCAGCGCGCCCGACAGCGCATTGGCCAGCGGGCCGAGGATGAAACGCCGCGCCGAGAGCTTCGCCATGTCGGCGAGGATCGAGGTGATCAGCGACCGGAAATCCAGCTTGCCCGTGCGCACGAACTCGCCGATCACCTGCTCCGCGCTCTGGAAAGCACCGACCAGGCTGTCGCCCAGCCCCTTGCCGAGGTCCATCGCTTTTGCCGCGTAGTCCTTGAGCGAACTCGCCGCCGTCTCCCAGGCCGACTTCGCCACCTCGGCCGCCCGCGCAGCCGCGCCGCCAGCGTTCGCGACACTCGCCGCCACGCGCGAAGCGGCATCGCTGCTGCGGTCCAGCGCGTCCGCGCCATCCTCGCCCGTCCCCTTCATCGCGTCGCGCAGGGCAGCCATGGACTTGAGCGGCCGGGTGATGTTGCCCGCCAGGATATCCGCCTGGTCGCCGAGATTGCCGGCGTAGAACCGATACTCGTCCGCCGTCTTGCGCAGCTGATCCACGGCCTGACCGGCAAACGCGGCGTCCAGCCCGATCGCCATCGCGACGTCCTTCATCCCGGGCACCTTGAAGAGCCCGCTGGAGATCACCTTGAGAAACCGCGCCCACTTGTCCTGCATGGCGGCCAACGCATCAAACCAGGTGGCCTTGAGGCGATTGGCGACGGCGCGCATGCGCAGCACGATGCTCCAGGCGCCATCGCCGATGCGGGCCCAGACCTCGACCGCCACGTCCTTGAGCAGCCCGAGTGCGGCGCCGAACCCGCCCGCGCCGCGCGCGAGCCGCCCGAACCAGTAGATCAGTTCGCCCGCCCCGACGATGAGCGCCCCGATGCCGGTGCGGATGATGGCCGCGCGCAGGACATTCATGGAGAGCGCCAGCTTGCCGACGCCCAGCGCCGCGGCGGTGAGCGAGGCGACGAGGCGGACGCCGAGAACCCCGGCGAATGTCGCCGCGATGGTCGCCAGTTCCCCGACATGGGCGAACAGCCCCCTGAACGCGCGCCCAAGCGGACCGGTCGTCTTGCCGATGGCCACAAAGGCATCGGCCATGGCCTCGAGCGCCGGAGCCGCGGCGACGGCCAGTTGGTTGGCGATCCCGCGCCACAACAGCCCCATGCGGCTCAGCGCATCGTTGGTGCGCTGGATCTGCGCCGCGTCCTGTTCCGACACCGCCACGCCGAAGTCCTTCACGTCCTGCGTGGCCTGGCGCAAGGTGGCGCTGTCGATGCGCGAGAAGATCAGGCCTGCGCGGGCGCCGAAGATCTGCGAGGCGACCGCGGCGCGCTCGGCGGCGGGGATGTAACGCTGGATCGCGTCCTGGATGGTGGTCAGCTTCTCGTCGATCGGCAGTTTTGCAAGATCGGTGGCCGACAGATGCAGCTGCTCGAGCGCCTTCACCGCCGGCCCGGTGCCCTGCGCCGCCTGGGACAGGCTCTTGGTCATCATGATGGTGGCCTGTTCGACCTCG
>JALTNO010000384.1 GCA_027000645.1 Paracoccaceae bacterium
CAGGCCGCGCCGCAGCTGACCACCGGCGAGCTGGCCGCGCGCGCCGGCGTTACCCCGGCCACCTGCTGGCGCCGGCTGGAGCGGATGCAGGCGGCGGGCATCATCCGCGCGCAGGAGGCGGTGATCGACTGGGCGGCGCTGGGTTATGCGGTCGAGGTCTCCTTGCGCTTCACCCTCGACAAGACCCGGCCGCGCGCCTTCGACGAATTCATCGCCGCCGCGCGCGAGATCCCCGAAGTGCTGGAGATCCAGACCTTCCTGGGCCGGGTGGATGTGCGCCTTGCGGTGATCGCCCGCGACATGAACCACTACCGCCAGCTCTACCGCGACCGCATCCTGGCACTGCCCCATATCGCCGATGTCGAGGCGCTGATGCACCTGTCGCGGGTCAAGAGCGACGAGGTCCTGCCGGTATGATCGCGCTTGACGAAACCGACCGGCACATCCTGCGGCTGCTGGCGCAGGACGCGACCCGCAGCGCCGGAGCGGTGGGCCGCCGGCTTGGCCTGTCGCAACCGGCCGCCTGGCGGCGCATCCGCCGCCTCGAACAGGCCGGCGTGATCCGGGGCCGGCGGTTGCGGCTGGACGCGGCGGCGCTGGGTTTCGGGGTGACGGTGTTTCTGGGCATCAAGCTTGCCCGCAAGCGACAGGTGAGCTTCGAGGACTTCGAACGCGCGGTCAGCGCCATCCCCGAGGTGCAGACGGTCGAGCACGTCCTCGGCATGTACGACTACCGCCTGCGCGTGGTGGCACGCGACCTGTCCGATTTCGAACGCATCCTGCGCCGGCGAATCATGACCCTGCCGGGGGCAGGGGATGTGGAGGCCAACGTCATGCTCAGCGAAGAGCGCCTGCCGGGACCGATCGGCTGAAAACGCGGAACAACGGGGAAAACCGCCCCCTCCTTCCTCTTGCCTCCAGATGCTCCGGGGTGAATCGCGGCGCAACGCGCGCCAGAGGTGGCAGCGCCCCCTGCCGGTCCCGAAAACCGTTTTGCCAACCCGACGGGCGCGCGCTATCACCGCACCACAGCATCAAGGAGAAACCCCATGCCCGCGCCGCTTTCCACCGTCGATCCAGACGGGCTCGAGGAATTCTCGGTTGTCTTCACCGACCGCTCGCTCAACCACATGTCTGCCGCCTTCCGCCAGGTGATGCGCGACATCTCCACGATGCTCGGGGATGTTTACGCCGCCGATGCGGTGGCCGTCGTGCCCGGCGGCGGCACCTGCGGGATGGAGGCGGTGGCCCGCCAGTTCGCCCGCGGCGCCGAGGTGCTGGTGGTGCGCAACGGCTGGTTCTCCTACCGGTGGAGCCAGATCCTCGAAACCGGCGGCATCTCGGCGGGCGCAACGGTGATGAAGGCCCGGCGGCCGGGCAATGCCGCCCCGCGCCCCTTCGCCCCCGCGCCCATCGCGGAGGTGGTGGCCGAGATCCGGCGCCGCCGGCCCGGCATCGTCTTCGCGCCGCATGTGGAAACTGCCTCGGGGATGATTCTGCCGGACGACTATGTGGCCGCGCTGGCGCAGGCAGCGCACGAGGTGGGGGCGCTGATGGTGCTCGACTGCATCGCCAGCGGCGCGGTCTGGGTGGACATGCGCCGCAGCGGCGTGGATGTCCTGCTCAGCGCCCCGCAGAAGGGGTGGAGCGCCTCGCCCTGTGCCGGGCTGGTGATGCTGTCGGAACGCGCCCTGGCGCGGCTTGAGCAGACCGAAAGCGACAGTTTCGCGCTGGATCTGAAGAAGTGGCGGCAGATCATGGCGGCCTACGAGGCCGGCGGCCATGCCTACCATGCCACCCTGCCCACCGATGCGCTGCGCGTCTTTCGCGACCGGATGGCGGAAAGCGCCGATTACGGGTTCGAGGCCCTGCGCAAGGCGCAATGGGAGCTGGGCGAAGGCGTGCGCGCGATGCTGAGGGAAAAGGGGGTCGTTTCGGTCGCGGCCGAGGGGTTCGAGGCGCCGGGCGTGGTGGTGGGCTATACCGATGATCCCGACATTCAGTCCGGGCGCAGATTTGCCGATCACGGTATCCAGATCGCTGCCGGCGTGCCCCTGCAATGCGACGAGGGGGAAGATTTCCGCAGCTTCCGCATCGGCCTGTTCGGGCTGGACAAGCTGAAGGACGTGGACGGCACCATCGCGCGGCTGAAACGGGTGGTGGATCAGCTTCTCTGATCCGGCCGTACCGCGCCTGCCGGTTCGGGCGGCGGATCGCGGTCATCCGCCCCGCCGGGCCGGGTGAGCGGCCCCGGTTCTTCCAGCGCGGCGATGATCGAACAGCTCTCCAGCCCGCCCTGCGTGGGACAGGCGGCGATCACCCGTCTCAGTGCCGCGCCGATCTTCTGCAACTCCTCGATCTTGCGTTCCACCTGCGCCAGCTTGTCCTGCGCCTGCTTCTGCACGGCCGAGCAGTTCGTTGCCGGATCGGCGCGCAGGCTCAGAAGGGTGCCGATTTCGCGCAGCGAGAATCCCAGTTCCTGCGCCTGCCGGATGAACCGGATTCGCCGGACGGTGTCCCCGGAATAGTCGCGCCAGCCGCCAAAGGCCGGCTTCGGCGGCCTCTCGATCAGCCCCTTGCGTTCGTAGAACCGGATCGTCTCCACGCCGACTCCGGCCTTGCGGGCGGCCTGTCCGATCGTCAGTGCGGCCATGCGTCCCCTCCTCTTTCCCGAGGACCGTATCCTGATACGGGTTTGCGC
>JALTNO010000385.1 GCA_027000645.1 Paracoccaceae bacterium
GACGAGATCGTGAGCATCGACAACGCGGCCGCGATCTTCGGCGCGGCGAAACATCCCAAGAGCTTCGTCACCCTCGACGATGCCGACCACCTTGTCTCCCGCCCCGAAGATGCCGAATTCGTGGCGGAGGTCATCGCCACGCTGTCGCGCCGCTATCTCGGGCTGCAGCCGCCGCCCGCCCCGCCCGGCGCCCCCGAAGGCATCGTCCGCGTGACCGAGGCCGACCCCGACGGTTTCCTGCAGGACGTGCAGTCGGGGCCGTATCATCACGTGCTTGCCGACGAGCCGCTCTCCTATGGCGGCACCGACCGCGGCATGTCTCCATACGGCTTCCTTTCCGCCGGGCTGGGTGCCTGCACCTCGATGACGATTCGCCTCTACGCCCGCCGCAGGAAATGGCCGCTGACCGGCATCAGCGTCGATGTCTGCCACGACAAGGTCCATGCGCAGGACGCAGCATCCGGCAGCGGCGGAAAGATCGACCGTTTCACCCGCAGGATTCGCCTCGACGGACCGCTGGACGACGCCCAGAGGACGCGGCTGATGGAGATTGCCGACAAATGCCCCGTTCACCGGACGCTCACCCGAGGGGCCACGATCGAAACCGAATTGATCGACGACTGACGCCCGGCTCAGAACGCCGAAGGCAACGGAGCGGCAATCGGCGGAGCGGCAATCGGCGGCGGTTCGATCGGCAGCGAAATCGGTGGTGTCGCCGGCGGCAACGGCCGGTAGCCGGGGCGATACCCGTAATAGTAGTCGTGCCAGACGACACCATCGTAATACACGCTCGACCTGCTTGAGCTGCCCGGCTCGCACCCGGCCAGCACCAGCACCGCACCGGTCAGGCCAAGAACGATACGCCACCCGGGAATTCTGCGCTTCGTCATGTCCCGCCCCCCTGTTCGATCGCGCGGAACGAACGCAGCATCGCGTTGATGGCCGCAACCTCGCCCGGCGCGGCGCCCGGTTCCAGCACGACGACCGCAATCGCCATCCGCCGTTCCGGCAGCGCGATGGCCAGAGCCGTAAAGGCCACCTGCCGCCTCTTGTAGCGCCCGCGCCCGTCGAATGCCCGGGCCGGGCGGCCACCGATGGTCAGCCTGCGAATGCGCTCGACCTCCGCATCGTCAAGGATGAACGGCCCGATGGAGCCAAGATATTTCTCGGCACCGGAAAACCCCATGGCGCCGCCCGGTGCGACAAACCCTACCCAGACCTTCGGATCGGCGGTAGGGCGCAGACCGATCACGCGCTCGACCAGGCGCATTTCTCCGCTGCCCGGCGCCTCGATGCTGCGCGTGCCACCGGTGCGAACGGTCCAGAAATCCGGTGCCTCGAACCGGAACAGCGCCCGCCCGTCATCGGAATAGGTGACCGTCGTTCCGGCCTGCAGCGCACCGGCTGCCGCCACGGCAAGAGCCAGTACAAGGCCCGCTCCTGAAACCGCGCTTCGGATCCGTTTCAGCATGAACATGCCTCCTCCTTGAACCGTCCGAAGGATGGCGGGGTAATGCCGGCCTGTCCAGATCGAAGTCGCGTTTCGGTCTCTCACATGAAAAGGGGCCCGAACCGATGGTTCGGACCCCGCGACGCGACTCGTCGGAGCGATCAGGTGCGGGCGCTGCCCACCAGTTTCCACAGCGCCGGCATCACCACCGCCGCCAGTGCCAGCTTGATCGCGTCGCCGACGAGGAACGGATACAGACCCCACTCCAGGATCGGCTTGTCCCAGCCGTAAAGCTGGCCCAGCCACAGCAGACCCGGCACATAGATCAGCACGTTGCCGATCAGCATGGCCAGCGCCATCCAGCCGAAGGAACGGTCCCAGCCCCGCCGCGCGAGCGCGCCCAGCGCGACCGAGGCCAGCGCGAACCCGACGAGATAGCCGCCGGTGCCGCCCATCATGTAGGCCAGCCCGTATTTCTCGGCCGACGAGCCGGCGAACACGTCGAAACCCAGCGCCCCGATCAACAGATAGCCAAGGATGGTCGCCAACCCCAGCCGCGCGCCATAGGCCGCGCCGACCGACAGGACGACGAATGTCTGCATCGTGATCGGCACCGGCCACATCGGCACCTTGATCTTCGCGGAAATCGCCAGCACGGCGATCCCCAGCATCACCAGAACCACCTGCTTGATACGCAGTGCGGCGCCCTCGCGGGGGCCGAGAGCCTCAGCAAGAACACCGTTGGTCGCGGCAAGGGTCATGTCGTTGTCTCCCATCCTTCCTTCGAACCTGTCCGCCCTGCATGCCCAATTCGCCGCAATGCCGCAAGCATTTTCGCGATTGCAGAAATTCCTGTCCCGAACAGCCCGCTCGCTTGACTGAAATCAAGAACGGGCCGCGCCGAATCTGCCACTTGGCGCCGGAGGCCGCGATGCATGCGCCGCAAAGGCAAGGAGACGAATAAATGGGCATCTTTTCCGGATTCTTTCAGAGTACCGACCTGGTCGAGGGCATGGCCCGCCGGCTGGGCGCCGATCTTTCCTCGGATATCGCCGCGCGCCCCGACTCCGCGGCGCTCAGGCTCCGCAGCCTCGTGATTCGCTGCGCCGCGTGCCGCGAGCAGGAAAAATGCCACGCCCTTCAGGCCGGCTGCAGCCGGCTGCATGCCGCCCCCGGCTATTGCATGAACAAGGACGAACTCGAACGCCTCGCCCGCTCTCCGGCCCCGGCCGGAGAGCGGGCG
>JALTNO010000386.1 GCA_027000645.1 Paracoccaceae bacterium
TCGATCCGGTCGCCCTGCGCCCAGTCCTTGAAGCGGAACGCGCCGGTGCCGACGGGCTTCTGCTTGATGTTGTCGATGCTTTCGGGGGCCACGATCACCGCATCGCCCCAGGCCATCTTGAACAGGAAGCTGCCGTCCGGCTCCTTCAGCGTAACGCGCACGGTCAGCGGATCGACCGCCTCGACATTTTCGATTCCGGCGAACAGCGCCTTCTGGGCGTTCACGCTGTTATCGGCGCGGGCGCGGTCAAGGGTGAACTTGACGTCATTGGCATCCATGGTCGTGCCGTCATGGAAGGTCACGCCGGCGCGCAGGCGGAACGTGTAGACGGTGCCGTCCTCGGAAATCTCCCAGCTTTCCGCCAGCCCCGGCACCACCGAGCCGTCGCCCATGAACCGGGTCAGCCCCTCGAACACGTTGGAATAAAGCACCTGGTCGATCGCGCCGGCCGCGGCGCTGGTCGGGTCGAGATGCGGCGGCTCGAGCTGCATGGCAACGGTCAGGCTTTCCTGCGCCTGCGCACTGCCCGTCCACAGCCCTGCCGCCACCGCCATGACTGACGCCAGCCCGCGCGTGAAAACCTTGATACCCATGGTGAAATCTCCCTCCCGTCTCGGGTCGCGACTCGCCGCATGCCCGTTCGACCGAGAGTCTTTCCCTGAATCGCAATCCGATCAAGGTTTTGTTGGCGCTATCCATGTGGATTGCTGCGCTGCGGCGTGCTATTGGGCATCCGACCAAGGACGCGAACGGAACCAGGATGAGCGCAACAACCCGCAATTCGGCCCCCGATGCCGAGGACATCCGCGCCCGGAAAGGGGGCGCGCCGCTGGTCAGTCTGACCGCCTACACCACGCCCATGGCGCAGTTGATGGACGCGCATTGCGATTTCGTCCTCGTGGGCGACAGCGTCGGCATGGTGCTGCACGGGCTGCCCTCGACCCTTGGCGTGACGATGGAGATGATGATCCTGCACGGCAAGGCCGTCGCCCGCGGCCTGAGCCGCGCGATGCTGGTCATCGACATGCCCTTCGGCAGCTACGAGGAAAGCCCCGCGCAGGCCTTTCGCAACGCGGCCCGGCTGATGGCGGAAACCGGCGCGGGGGCGGTCAAGCTGGAAGGCGGCACCCGCATGGCCGAGACGATCCGCTTTCTCGTTGACCGCGGCATCCCGGTGATGGCGCATGTCGGGCTCACGCCTCAATCCGTCAACACGCTGGGCGGCTATCGCGTCCAGGGCCGCGCGGCCGAGGCCGAGCGGGTTCTGGCAGATGCGCGCGCGGTGGCCGAAGCGGGGGCGTTCTCGGTGGTGCTTGAAAAGGTGCCCGCGCGCCTTGCCGACCGGATCACCGCCGAGGTCCCGATTCCCACCATCGGCATCGGCGCGTCGGCCGGATGCGACGGGCAGATCCTGGTGGTCGATGACATGCTGGGCTTCTTCCAGGCGTTCAGGCCGAAATTCGTCAAGCGCTATGCCGAACTGGGCGCGAACGCCGAAGCCGCCATCGCCGAATACGCCGCCGATGTCCGCGCCCGCAGGTTTCCGGCGCCCGAACACGTCTTTGCCGACGAGCCCCCGAAGAAGGAGCCGCCGAAATGACCGCCCCGATCCTGCGCAGGCTGGCCGATCTGCGCGCGCGAACGGCCGAATGGAAGCGCGCCGGAGAGGTGATCGGCGTGGTCCCCACGATGGGCGCGCTTCATGCCGGGCACCTGTCGCTGGTCGAAGCCGCCTGCGCGGCCTGCGACCGGGTGATCGTGACGATCTTCGTCAACCCCAGGCAGTTCAACAACCCCGAAGACCTCGCCAGCTATCCGCGCACCGAGCATGAGGACGCACAAAAGCTTGCGGCGCATGCGGTGGATGCGATCTACGTGCCGGACCCCGAGGAAATCTACCCGCCCGGCTTTGCCACCACCGTTTCGGTCGAGGGGCTGACCGACGTGATGGAAGGCGCCTTTCGGCCCGGCCATTTCGACGGCGTAGCCACCGTCTGCGCCAAGCTGTTCCTGCAAACCGCGGCCGACCGGGCCTTTTTCGGCGAGAAGGACTTTCAGCAGCTCAAGGTCGTGCGCCGGATGGCGGCCGATCTGGACATTCCGGTCGAGATCGTCGGCCGCCCGACGGTGCGCGAAGCTTCCGGCCTTGCGCTGTCGTCGCGCAATCTGCGGCTGTCACCGGACGGGCGCGAAAGGGCCGCACGGCTTCACGCCGTGATGCAGGAGGTGGCGGCCGAACTTGCCGGCGGGAAACCCCTTGACGGGCTGGTAGCGACCGCGCACGAGCGGCTGCGCGAGGCGGGCTTTGCCGAGATCGAGTATCTCGAACTTCGCGCCGAGGAGGACCTCGCCCCCCTCGTCCGGCCCGACCGCCCGGCACGCCTGTTCGCCGCCGCCTGGATGGACGGGGTGCGGCTGATCGACAATATCCCCGTCCCCGCCTCCTGACACGGCGGCGCGGCCCCGAAATCGCTTGGATGCCGGGCCCGGATCGGCCAACATCGGACCGATACCCTTGCAACCGGACCGGGAGCCCCGCATGAGCCACGTTCTGTCCATCGATCAGGGCACCACATCCACCCGCGCGATCCTGTTCGATGCCTCGATGCAGGTGGTCGGCATCGCCCAGCAGGAATTCACCCAGCATTTCCCGCAGGCCGGCTGGGTCGAACATGACCCCGAGGAAAT
>JALTNO010000387.1 GCA_027000645.1 Paracoccaceae bacterium
GGTGCCCTGGGCATCGCGCTTGCGGCCCTGACCCTTTCAGGAGAGGCTGTCTGATGCTCCGCCGCCTTCACCACGAGCAACCCGAAAGCTTTGCCTTCACGCCCGCCAATCTGGAATGGGCCAAGGCACAGATCACCAAGTATCCCGAAGGGCGCCAGGCCAGCGCCATCATCCCGCTTCTGTGGCGCGCGCAGGAGCAGGAGGGCTGGCTGACCCGCCCGGCCATCGAATATGTCGCCGACATGCTGGGCATGGCCCATATCCGGGCGCTGGAGGTGGCCACCTTCTATTTCATGTTCCAGCTGCACCCGGTGGGCAGCGTCGCCCATGTGCAGATCTGCGGCACCACCACCTGCATGATCTGCGGCTCGGGCGAGCTGATCGAGGTCTGCAGGGAAAAGATCGCGCCGCAGCCGCACATGCTTTCGGCGGACGGGAAGTTTTCGTGGGAAGAGGTGGAGTGTCTCGGCTCGTGCTCGAACGCACCGATGGCGCAGATCGGCAAGGACTATTACGAGGACCTCACCGCCGAACGCCTGGCCGAGATCCTCGACGAGCTGGCGGCCGGAAAGGTGCCGGTGCCGGGCCCGCAGAACGGGCGCTTCGGGGCCGAGCCCCTGGGCGGCCCCAAGGTGCTGACCGAGGGCGGTGCCGGCAGCCAGAAGGTCAATGCCTCGGTGGAACTGGCCACCACCCTTGGCGACACGGTCAAGCGGATCGACGGCACCGAGGTTCCGATCCTGACGCCCTGGCTCAAGGGGCGCGAGGACGGAGCGGCAAGGCCGGCGGCGCCCGCGCAGCGGGACGCGGCGAAAGCGGCACCGGAGGTCGCGGAAAGGAAGCCCGTGACGCTTTCGGCGCCGCGCGATGGCAAGCCGGACGACCTGAAGAAGCTCAAGGGCGTGGGGCCCAAGCTGGAGGCGCTGCTGCACGAGCTGGGCGTTTTCCATTTCGACCAGATCGCCGCCTGGACACCGGAAGAGGTGGCCTGGGTCGATGAGCGGCTTTCCTTCAAGGGGCGGATCGAACGCGAAGGCTGGATCGCGCAGGCGAAGGAACTGGCGGCAAAGGGATGACGGGCTCCGGTTTTTCCGGCAAGCCATTGGAATTGAAACGAAAAACACACGCGAGAGAAGACCGGGAAAGAAAGAAGAACTGAAACCATCGGACCACAGGGAAGGAGCGAACCATGACGAATTCGAAGAACAACGAGGACAACGCGCGCCGGCTTTGGAAGAAGTCGATCGGCGGCGGATTCGTGGTCGCGGCCCTGCTGATGGCATTCAACGGCGCAAGCCTGACCTCGGCCGCGATCAGCGGTGCGGCGGTGGCCATCGCCGCCGGGCTGGTTCTGACCCGTCTGATGGGGAACCGGGATGGGGACTCCATGGCCGCTGATGCGCCCCCGCAGGAGGTCGATGCCGGGCCGGAAACGGTGGTTGATGCGGTCTTTTCGGACGAGGGCGGCGATGCGGCGCAAGAGCCCGCGCAGGAGCCCGCGGCCGACACGGCCGGGGCGACGGTGGAGGACACCGCCGAGGCGACGGACGGGGCCGGGGAGGCGCCGGCGCGGGTTTCGGCCAGCGCCATCATCAAGCCGACGAAATCGCTGCCGGGGCAGCAGGAACTGGCCGCGCGCAAGGGAACGTGGCGCTACCAGGGCGCCGGGGCATAGGAAACGATCGGCACGCGGTTCGGCGGGCCGGGGGACAGGACGAAGGCATGGATGCGGAACGTGAACAGGCCATCGCCCGCAAGGGGCGCCATGTCGCGGTGGTCATCGCCGTGACGATGGTCCTGTGGATCCTTGCGACGCTGTGGATCGGGCCGGCGCTGGGCCTGGCCGGGCGCTATGCGGTGCTGTTCGATCTGGCCGCGATTGCGGGCTTCATCTATGCGCTCGTCA
Organism: Paracoccaceae bacterium; assembly: GCA_027000645.1. GTDB lineage: Bacteria > Pseudomonadota > Alphaproteobacteria > Rhodobacterales > Rhodobacteraceae > Jhaorihella. The sequence goes on from JALTNO010000387.1 coordinate 1,907, forward strand.
ACATCTTTCAACTCTGGCGCATGCGCCAGGACAACCACCGAGGGTAGCCGAGACATGCTCAAGGACCAGGACCGGATCTTTACCAACCTCTACGGGATGCATGACCGCTCCCTGAAGGGCGCCATGGCCCGCGGCCACTGGGACGGAACGAAGGAGATCCTCGCCAGGGGGCGCGACTGGATCGTGAGCCAGGTGAAGGATTCGGGCCTGCGCGGGCGCGGCGGGGCGGGCTTTCCCACCGGGCTGAAATGGTCCTTCATGCCGAAGGAGAGCGACGGCCGCCCGGCCTATCTGACCATCAACGCCGACGAATCGGAACCGGCCACCTGCAAGGACCGCGAGATCATGCGCCACGATCCGCACACGCTGATCGAGGGCGCGCTGATCGCTTCCTTCGCCATGGGGGCGCATGTGGCCTACATCTACATCCGCGGCGAATACATCCGCGAGCGCGAGGCGCTGCAGGCGGCGATCGACGAGGCCTACGAGGCCGGGCTGATCGGCAGGAACGCCTGCAAGTCGGGCTGGGATTTCGACCTCTACCTGCATCACGGCGCCGGGGCCTATATCTGCGGCGAGGAAACCGCCCTGCTGGAGAGCCTCGAGGGCAAGAAGGGGATGCCCCGGATGAAGCCGCCCTTCCCGGCGGCGGCGGGGCTTTACGGTTGCCCGACCACGGTCAACAACGTCGAATCCATCGCCGTGGTGCCCACCATCCTGCGGCGCGGGCCGGAATGGTTTGCCTCGTTCGGGCGGCCCAACAATTCCGGCACCAAGCTGTT
>JALTNO010000388.1 GCA_027000645.1 Paracoccaceae bacterium
GTAAGATCCCCGTAATAGCCCTTGAGCTTCTGCTTGGCGCGCAGCTGCAGGCCGAAATCGCTCATCTTGCCCTTGCGGCGCTGGCCGTGCTGGCCGGGGCCGTATTCGCGGCGGTTGACGGGGGATTTCGGGCGACCCCAGATGTTTTCGCCCATGCGGCGGTCGATCTTGTACTTGGCAGAGGTGCGTTTGGTCACCGTCTGATCTCCTTCGTGTAAAAGCCGCTGATTCCCCGGACGGGGCCTCGCGGCGTGTGAAGGGCGTTGTCCTCTTGGGTTTCCCCATGACAGGCATCCCCTTGCGGGGGCCACCAACACCAATGAAGCCGCGCTTATAGATGCCGCCGCGGCAGAGTCAACAGCCGATCCGGCACGCCGCCCCGGCCGGGCCCGCTCAGGCGGCTTCGTGCATCAGGATCGCCACCTCGGACTGCGAGAGATTGCGCCGTGCATAGCCGCCATAGCTATGCGGGTCGCGCGCGACTTCGGGAAGCAGATCCAGAAGCCGCCCCCGGTCCTCGGCGCCCAGTGCGGACAGGGTGGCGCTGGCCGGATGGAAGCTTTCGGTGTCGATCCCGTTGGCACGGATGATCTGGTGCTGCGGCAGCAGAAGATGCACATAGGTCACTTCGCGCAGCATCCGATCCACCTGAACCGTGTCGCCATCCACCAGATCGCGCGCCGGAACCAGCACCTCGGGCGTGTTGAACAGCGCGCGCGCCGCCGGGCCGCGCACGAGGATGCGGTGTTCGGGCGAGACCAGCAGTGCCGGATCGGGGCGCGAGATGCCCAGCGCGCCGGCCCGGAACCGGACCGGCCGAAGCTGCGGCATGACGTAAAGCCGCGCCCCGGTCATCCGGCGGCTGCCGATCCAGAGGATTTCCTGTGGCCCGTTGTCGCGGGTCGAAACCCGGTCGCCTTCGCGCAGCTCCTCGACCGGGCGCGGCCCCTGCGGCGTGTCGATCAGCGTGCCGGGGGTAAAGCAGATCACCCCTCCGGGACGGCTGTCGTCGCGCGGGCGCATCAGGGCGCCCAGCGAATGCTGCACGATCCACAGTTCGGTGTCCCGCGGCGGGATGTCGTCGTGGAACATCACGAGAGGCCGGGCTCCGTTGCCCAGCTCGATCACCGTAACGATATAGCTTCGCGCCCCGTTGGTGACGACGAAGTGACTGTCCAGCAGCGGTTCCTCGATCTCGGCCGCGGGATGCGCCGCCGCCCCGGGCACCGCCGCACCCACCAGCTGCCGCACGGTTCGCGCCGCGCGCCTGCGAAGTTCCGCCCCTCCGGCCGCCCCATCAAGACGGAGAATGTTTCCCGGACCGTCGATCCGCACGGCCTCGCCGCGCCACGACCATGCTGCACCCACCTCGATTGCCTCGATCGGCGCCGCGTCCAGCCCATCCACATCCGTCTGCGACCAGGAGATGACAAACGTACCACGAAAGCCCGTTTCCATTACCTGTATGCCTGCCCAGCTTGTCTTTTGTTTTATCGGCCCATGGTAGCAGACGTGATTCGAATTCGGAAGCGGTTAGTTTTCCGTGGCTTGGAGCGTGTTCTTAAAATCTCAGCTTGATCCGGGCCGAGCCGGTGATCTGCCCCTCCGGCTGGCCCGAAAACTCGCGCCCCAGCCAGGTCACACCGTAGAAGGCCGATGCGTTCTCGCCCTGCCAGTGGATGCCCGCGCGCAGCCGCTCGCGGCGCGAGACCAGCCCGAAACCGCGTTCGGGGGGCAGATAGATGCTTTGCGTCACCCGCGCGATGTCGCCCCCCAGGGTGAAGCTGACCCCCGGCTGCGACCTGTAGATCACCCGGTAGCGCTGACCGGTGATCGATTCGCGCGACAGCAGTTCGCCACGCGTGACCGAACCGAAGGTGAAATCGACACCTGCGCGCAACAGCGTCTCGTCCCCGGCGCGGGCCTCGGCAAAGGGACGGAACGTCACCGCATCGCCAAGTTCGAAACTGCGGCCCAGCTCGGCCACGGCGGTGGGGCGGATCCTGTCGCCGAGCTGCAGTGCAAGCACCGAGTCCGCCGGAACCGGCCGGTTGAAGAGGCGGTGCAGCGATTTCTGCAGCTTGTCCAGGTTGGTCTGCGGGCCGACCACGACCAGGTCGGCTCCGAGAGACATCTCCAGCCCGCGCCAGCTGAATGGACTGTGCAGCCCCAGTGACAGCACCCCGGCATAGGGGCGGTCCTTCAGGTTCACCTTCTGCAGGTTGTCCGGGGCGATGATCTGGCCCTGAAGCCGGAGTTCGAGCATCTCGAACGGACGTGACGGCGCGACCCCGCTCCATTCATACCCGAAGACCCGCGAAGAGGTCACCGACCCGGTGCGCCACCGGTCCTTGCCATCACCGATCAGGTCGTTGCTCGTCAGCCGGCCATAGCCCAGCATCCGCCGGCGCGGAGAGTTGTCGAACGGCGAGGGGATGTCCGAATACTCGGTATCCACCGCTTCGGCTCCGGCCACCGGCTGCGCCGAGGCCATTGAAATATCGAAAGAAAAGAATGCGGCGACAATCGCCGCGATGCTCCGCAGCATGTGTTTTCCCTGCTCTTGTCCTTGCCTCGGAGTATCAATCAGTATCCAACGCGGCGGGGCAGTTCTAGTGCGCCGCCGCAACACCCGGGGCCTTTCCCCGCCCCCCTGCCCCGGGAC
>JALTNO010000389.1 GCA_027000645.1 Paracoccaceae bacterium
GCCCCATAGGACTGCGAAAAATCCTTGATGCGGACATAGCGCACTTCGTCGCGACCGTTGGAACAGAAGGCATGCAGCGCAAAGGGGTCGCCGACACCGGCCATTGCCTCGGCCAGCAACGCGACGGCATCGCGCTCCTGAGAAAAGACCGACACCGAACCTCCCCGGATCGTGTCCTTTGTCGATTCGGAAATGTCCAGAAGCACGAGGATCGACAGATCCCTGTGCTGCAGCGTCGTCGTCTCGAAGATCCGGGGATCCGGGGCAATTCCGGAACGCAGATCGATCGCCACGCGAACCGCGGCATCCAGATCGAGCCGATCCCCCTCGGCCTGCCGGCGAAGGCGCGAGGGGCGGCTGACTTTCACCTGACGGACGAGCCGTTCGATCCGTTGCGCGGTTGTGGAGTGTTTTTCCAGAATGCGGGTGACGATGGTCGGCGGCATCGTGCGCGGCGCGTGTTCGACGACCGTCGTCCAGTCCCGCCGCAGCCGTCCCGACAGGTTGTCCCATTCCGGATATTTCGCAACCGCAACGCCTTCTTCTTCGGCGACCGGCCGGGCGCGGCCCGCCTGTCTGGCGGCATCGGAGTCCTGCGTGTTGCGCTCTCGGTCGTGGGGATCGTTGCGATCCTCGGTCTGCTCCATTCGGACCGACTCGACCGAAAGTTCGCTTTCTTCCTCCATGTCCGGTGGCGGCGGACCGAACTCCCATATCCCCATGTTGTCGTCGCGATAGGCGGGTTGAACCACATAGGTTCGTGCATTGAACTGCACCCGCATCTGACCGAGGTCGTTGCCCAGAAGAACACCGATGCGGCGGATTTCTTCGGGGTCGTCATATTCCGGACCGGCCTCGCGGAACAGTCTCCGCGCCTTTTCGATCCACGGGTTGTCATCCCGGAAAGCCGGGTCGATCAACGCCCGTGCGAGGCGCGCCATGAGAGGTTCGGCCAGATTCGGGCCGGACATTCCATCAGCCTCGCCCGCCACATGGAAACGCCGCCACAATCGAAGCAGACCGGGGTACTGGCGCCCGGCCAGAAGTTCCACCCGCGCATCCTCGATCAGTGAAACCAGCGCGATCTGAAGCGGTTTCAGAGACCGCGGCTGAAATTTCTCCAGCGTATAGGTATTGTGGGCTCCGACATGCGCGACTGCGGCCGTGAAAAGGGCCTCGGCCTCCTCGCCGGAAAATCCGGCGAAGGTTTCCGGCAGGTGAAGAACCGGCCCGTTGAAGGTGACACGGCGCGGAACGTGAAGCGCCTTTTTCACGGGGGCCGGACGCAGGACATGGTTCACGCGCCACAACCCGGCCGACACGGCCTTCAGGCGCCGTTCGAGAACCTCCAGCCGCACAGGAGCACCAGCCTGTTCGAAGCTCTGGAGGGCCTCGTCATCGCTCAGCGTGAAGAAGGACATCCTCGATTCGCGGTCCGGCAGGGCAAGCCCGGCGGCAATCCACGCACGAAATCCCTTCGGCCCCATGTGGGTCAGCAGCGTATCGGTCCTGACGCATACGAGACGCACCGCCTCGGGCACGGCCGAGGACAGTTCGAGAATCGAGGCAATCCAGAGGTGAAAGCCGTCGTCCCGCCCCAGCATGACCGCCGCGCGAGGCGCATGGGACAGGAAGGCCGAGCCCGCAGCGACCCCAGCCTGGCGGGACAGGCGAACGGTCGCCTGCGCCATGTCCACTGCAGCATTCGGGCCGATGCGTGGCGTGATCCGCAGGGTCGCCCTGACCAGCGCCTGCAGAATCCGCCTCGTGTCACCGGAATCCCGTACGAGTGTCAGAAACGCAGAGGTCCAATGTTCCAGATGCGTGCCGAACAGAACTTTCCGGATTTCGGACCAGAACGGCGCGTCGAGCATCTCCGCCACACCGGCGGAACGAAGAAGATCCTCAACGATCCGGTCCCGGTCAGCCACGGCGCAATCTAACAGCAGGCGGCGACGATTTCGGACAGGGCAGCGCGCAGATCCGGGTCGTCGGTGATGGGCAGCACGATCGTCATTTCGCACGCCTGTTGAAGCCCGATGCCCTCGGCCATCAGCCGGCCCGCCTGGATCAGCATCCGGGTGGAGGCACCTTCGTCCAGCCCGTGCCCCTTCAGGTTGCGGGTGCGGGCACCGATCCGCACCAGAAGATCCGCCGTCGCCGGGTCGATCCCCGACTCGCGAGTCACGATCTCGGCTTCCACGGCCGGTTCGGGATATGTGAAATCGATCGCCGAAAACCGCTGCTTGGTCGATTCCTTGAGATCCTTCAGGACGCTCTGGTAGCCGGGGTTGTAGGATACGACGAGCTGGAAATCTTCGTGGGCATGAACGAGTTCATTCTTCTTTTCCAGAGGAAGAACCCTGCGGTCGTCGGTCAGCGGGTGGATTACCACTGTCGTATCCTGCCGGGCCTCGACGATCTCGTCGAGGTAGCAGATCGCCCCGTGGCGCACGGCCAGCGTCAGGGGGCCATCGTGCCAGACCGTCCCTTCGGCATCCAGAAGATACCTGCCGACGAGATCCGAGGCCGTCATGTCCTCGTGACAGGCCACCGTGATCAGCGGCTTGCCAAGCCGAAATGCCATGTATTCGATGAACCGCGTCTTGCCGCATCCGGTCGGCCCTTTCAGCATCACCGGCATTCTTCGCGCATAGGCGGCCGCAAACAGTTCGATCTCGGCACCGACCGGCCGATAATAGGGTTCGTCCGAAATTCTGTAGTTTTCGAGGTTCATTTTCCCGTCCGATCCGGTTTTCCCGCAACGACACCCGCCCCTGTTCCAGACAGCAGCCGGTCCCGGCACGAGGAAGGCGGCGCCGGACCGACGCCGCCTTTTCTGCCGCGTTCAGCGATGTTTGGAAGCTTCCGCGGGAATTCCGTCGATCGGACATTCCTCGGTCCCCGGCGCCGAGCGGGTCAGTGCTTCGACCATCTCGCGGGTACCTTCGGGATCCGAAATCCACTTTTCATAGAATTCGTACGGGCAGGCCGCCAGGCCGCGATCGCTCTCGCCCGAGTTGATCATGCCGGTATAGCCGCGATGCACCAGCTTGTAGAGGTGGTTCTGCGACTGCATGTTCCGGCGGGCATCCCGGATAAGCGATTTCGAAAGCTGCGCATACTGGATGCCGTTTTCCTCTTCTCCGCATTCGCCCAGGGTCCGCCCGTCGAAGCCGATGATCGCCGAGTGCCCGAAATAGGAATAGACGCCGTCAAAACCCGAGGCATTGGCGACCGCAACGTAACAGTTGTTGGCCCAGGCCATGGCCTTGGACATGATCACCTGCTGATCCTTGGCCGGGTACATGTATCCTTGGCAACGCACGATCAACTCCGCCCCCTTCATTGCGCAATCGCGCCAGATTTCGGGATAGTTGCCGTCGTCGCAGATGATGAGGCTGATCTTGAGCCCCTTGGGACCTTCGGAAACGTATGTGCAGTTTCCGGGATACCAGCCCTCGATCGGAACCCAGGGCATGATCTTGCGGTATTTCTGAACGATCTCTCCCTTGTCATTCATCAGGATCAGCGTGTTGTACGGCGCCTTGTTGGGATGTTCCTCGTGCCGCTCGCCCGTCAGCGAGAACACGCCCCACACACCCGCCTTGCGGCAGGCCTCGGCAAAAATCTCGGTTTCCTCTCCCGGACAGGCCGAGGCGGTTTCGTACATCTCCTTCTGGTCATACATGATGCCGTGGGTGGAGTACTCGGGGAAGATGACCAGATCCATGCCCGGCAGGCCGACCTTCATGCCCTGGATCATGTCGGCAATCTTGCGGGCATTGTCGAGTACCTCCTCCCTGGTGTGGAGCCTGGGCATCTTGTAGTTGACGACCGCGACGCCGATGGTGTCATTGCTGCTGGAAATGTCGCCGTGTAGCATGAATTTTCTCCCTTTTCCGATTGATATGCGTGTTCCGGAAACACGCTCCGGTCACACCGACATGTGCCTGTGCACAAGTTCGTCCGTCAGTTCGTCCGCCGCGCCCGACGCCACGATCCTCCCCTTTTCCATGATTGCGAATTTCGAACTAGCCTTGCGCGCGAAGCCAATGTCCTGTTCGACCAGAACGATCGTGATCCCGTGATCGCGGTTGAGCTTCACGATCACGTCCTCGATGAGTTCGACGACGTTGGGTTGAATGCCTTCCGTCGGTTCGTCGAGCACGATTATGTCCGGATCGGTCAGCAAGGCCCGCGCGATGGCCAGTTGCTGCTGCTGGCCGCCGGACAAGTTGCCCCCTGCGCGGCCGGCAAACTCCGAAAGCATCGGGAACATGTCGAACACCAGCGACTCAACTTCCTCGCCGCGATCGGAAGTTCGCGCGAAGGCCCCCATGCGAAGGTTTTCCATGACCGTGAATTCCGGGAGGATTCCGCGCCCCTGGGGAACATAGCCGATGCCGGCCCGCGCACGCTTGTGCGTGGGCCACCCCGAGATGTCCTCGCCGCCAAGACGGATCTCGCCCGTGGTGCGATCGAGCAGCCCGAACAGCGCGCGCAGAAGGGTGGTCTTTCCTACCCCGTTGCGCCCCAGAACGGCGACGAATTCGCCGTCTCCGACGCTCAACTCGACATTCCGCAACGCCGCCGAGTTGCCGTAGAATCCGCACAGGTTTCGTATCTCAAGCATCGTCGATCCCCACCGATCCCAGGTAGACCTCCTTCACCCGCTCGTCGCGGCTGATCTCTTCGACCGTGCCTTCTGCAAGAACCGTTCCCTGGTGCATGACCGAGATCACTTCGCCGATTTCGCGGACAAACCCCATGTCGTGCTCGACCACGATGATCGTGTGCTTGCCCTTCAGCCGGTTGCAGATCTCCGCCGTCTTGCGCGTTTCCTGATGCGTCATGCCTGCCGTGGGCTCGTCCAGAAGGATCAGCTCGCTGTCCTGGGCAAGCAGCAGCGCGATCTCCAGCCACTGGGTCTGCCCATGCGACAGGTGCTCGGCGGGTTCGTCGAGATAGCCGGACAGCCCGACGAAATCTGCAAGCTTCTCAAGCCCGTCGCTTTCGGGGGAATGTCCCGACCGGACGACATTGGCGAAAACGCCCACATGCCGGCAGTAGGCGACTTCGAGGTTTTCCCGAACGGTCAGCTGGCGAAAGACGCTGGGCACCTGAAACTTTCGACCGATGCCGGCACGGGCGATCAGATATTCCGGTTCGTTGGCGATTTCCCGTCCGCGATACTGTATCGAACCCTTGCTCGACCGGGTCTTGCCGCAGATCAGGTCCAGCGTCGTCGTCTTGCCGGCGCCGTTCGGTCCGATCAGGCACCGCAACTCGCCCTTGTCCACGCTCAGGTTCAGGTTGTCCACGGCCTTGAAGCCATCGAACTCCACGCTGAGGTTCTCGATGCGGAGATGCTCGCTCATGGTGATTTCGCCGTCTCTGTGGGGATGATGTCGCTTGCCGGCCCGTCCGATTTCCGGTGGCGGCCACGCCCGAATGCCTTGCGGGCAAGCATGTCGATCAGCCCGGCAAGACCGTTGGGCAGGAACAGCACGACCAGGACGAAGATCGCGCCCATGATCAGCATCCAGGTATCGAGGAAAGCCTCCGACTCCGAGAGTGCACCCTGCATTCCGGCCACCACGATCGCCCCGATGGTCGCGCCAAGCAGGCTCTGTCGCCCGCCCACGGCGCACCAGACAACGATGGAAAGGCTGAGCGGAACGCTGAGGAATGTCGGGGAGGCGAATTCCATCACGACGGTGTAGAGCATTCCGGCAATGCCCGCGATCGCGGCGGATACGCTCATCGCCATGATCTGATAGACCGCCACGTCATAGCCGAAGAAACGGACCCGTTCCTCGTGATCGCGGATGGCCTGCAGTATGAGTCCGGCCTTACTCTTGGTCAGGGCCAAAGCGCCGAAAAGGCACAGGCTCAGACTGATCGCCACCAGATAGTAGGTGCTTTTCGAATAGGCATCGAATTCGAACCCGAAGAATTCGAGTTGCGCCAGATCGGTGATCCCGTTGAACCCGCCGGTAAAGCGCTGCTGATCAATGATCAGAAGGTTCACGACGACCAGATTGGCCAATGTTATGATCGCGACGAACACGCCCGTGATGCGACCGCGAAACATGAACCATCCCAGCACCACCGCCAGAATGACCGGCACGAATATCCCGGCCAGAATCGCCAGGCCGAGGGAATAGAACGGTTCCCAGAACCACGGCAGCTTCTCGACATTGTTCCACACCATGAAATCGGGCAGGCCGCCTGCGCCGGTATGAACGGGAACGGTGCGCAGCTTGAGCGCCATCGCCATGGCGTAAGAACCCAGCCCGAAACTCAGCGCCTGCCCGAGATTGAGAATGCCCGCATAGCCCCACGACAGGCTCAGCGCCATCGTGACCATTCCCAGAACCAGGTATCTGGCATAGCGGTTCAGAAGGAAGTCGTTGTCGAGGAAAAGCGGGAAGATCAGGATTGCGGCGCAGAACAGCATGTATGTGAGAACCTGCACCAGCGTCTGCCGTCGGGACGCAGTCATGTTTCTGAAGATTTCGAACATTTCTTTCCCCTTACCGCCGCGCTTTCGAGGTGAAGAGTCCCTGTGGCCGGAACCTGATCAGGATCATGATCCCGAGCAGAACGAGCGCCTTGGCGATCGTGTCGTTCCACAGAAAGGCCAGCATCCCCGTTGCCTCGCCCAGCACGAAGGCACTGGCGACGGTTCCGAAAATGCTCTGCACCCCTCCAAGCACGACGACGAAAAACGCATCGACCACATAGGTGGTGCCCATCTCCGGAGAGACGCTCTTGAGCGGCGCGACCAGGGCGCCGGCAAGGCCGGCAAGACCGGCGCCATAAGCGAAAGTCAGACTGTAGATGCGGGAAGAGTTGATCCCGAAACAGCTTGCGATTTCGCGGTTCTGGACCACGGCGCGCAGCTTCGTGCCGAAGGCGGTGCGATACATCAGGTACCAGGTGGCCGCGAACAGGGCGAGAACGAAAAGGAAGACGAAGACGCGATAGCCGGAAACGGTAATTCCCAGCACCGATACGGTGCCGGACAAGGCCGGTGGCATCTCGACATATCGCAGCTCCCCGCCGGCGATCAGCCGCACGATCTGCTGCAGCATCACGCCGACCCCCCAGGTGGCGAGGATCGTGTCCAGCGGGCGGCGGTAGAGAAATCTTATGACGCCGCGCTCCACCAGATACCCCAGGCACGCGACACCCAGAAACACCACGATCAAGCTGGCCAGAAATCCGACGCCCAGAAAGGCATTCATGGCCCAGGTGGCATAGGCGCCCAGCATGACGAATTCGCCATGCGCCATGTTGATGACGCCCATCGTGCCATAGATGATCGCCAGGCCCAGGGCGATGAGAAGCAGGATCGATCCTATGCTCAGACCCGTTATGATGTTTTCGAGAAGGAAATCCATTTCCGGTCCCTGTCATTGCGCCGATGCAAGTGGGGCGGCGGCATGCGCCGCCGCTCCGTCTGCGGACTGTCAGACCTTTTCCAGACCGGATTCTCGGCACACCTGATCGGGATAGGCGGCATAGGGCACCGGCTGGACCCATTCCTTCGAGTCCTGAAGAACCTCGAACTGGCCATCCGATTTCGCGACCGCGATTTTCGGCCAGAGCCAGGTGTGGAGGTTTTCGCGCTCGATCCGCACACGGCCCTGCGGCGCGGTCATTTCCTCGCCTTTCACGGCTTCGCGGATGTTGGGCGGGGTGATGTCGCTCGGGGCCAGCTTTTCCACGGCCTGCTTGAAGAGATAGACTTGGAAATACGAAGGCTCCGACACGAAATGCGTCACCTTGTCGGCGCCCCACCGCGCCTTGTAGGCCTCGACGAACCGTTCGTTCTCGGGCGACTTGTGGACCATGAAATACGGCGCCGACGTGAAGTGACCGGCGGCGGCGTCTCCGCCCATTGCGGCGACCTCGTTCTCGGATGTCGTCAGGCTGGCCATCGGCATCTTTTCGGGGTCGAGACCCGCGGCCCGATATTGCCGATGCAGCGCCACCACCGAATCGCCCACGACGGTCGAGAAGATCACGTTGGGCTGCGTGCTCTTGATCTTGTTGATCACCGAGCTGAACTCGGAATGTCCGAGAGGCACGTACTCCTCGTTCACCACCTCGGCGCCGAGCTTTTCAAGCAGCTTCTTGCAGTAGTTGTTCTCTTCCTTCGGATAGATGTAGTTCGATCCGATCAGGTAGAACTTCTTGCCGAAGTTCTTCACCAGCCACGGAATGAACTCGTCCTGCTGCTGGTTCGGAACAGCGCCCGTGTAGATCACGTTCTTGGAGCACTCCCGCCCCTCGTAAAGCGTCGGATACCAGTAGAGGTTGTTGCGTTTCTCGAACACCGGCAGCACCGCCTTGCGACTTGCCGAAGTGTAGGATCCGAAGACCGAAACGCACTTGTCGCCAAGAACAAGCTTTCTGGCCTTGGCCGCAAATGTCGCCGGATCGGATGCCGGATCCTCGACCACCGGCACGATGCGCATTCCGTTGATCCCGCCCGCATCGTTGATTTCCTCGATCGCAAGAATGGTCGCCTTGTTGAGCGATTCCTCGATGATCCCGGTGGTTCCGGTCAGCGAGAACAGGACCCCCACCTTGATCTCGCCCTGGCCTGCATATGCCAGCCCGGCATTCTTGAACCACAGATGCGGCGTGCCGACGACCGACGCCGCACCGACTGCGGCGGCTCCCTTCATGAAGTCCCGGCGTTTCATGGCCATTTCGTTTTCCTCCCGTTGCACGAACACAAAAAAACCCCCGTCCAGGTGCGGAAACCTGAAAGGAGGCTGCTTTGCCATCTGATTTTCCGCGGCGCTATTGCCGCAGCCCGAGCCAGCCGGACTGTCTAAATGCTTGCGACCAACGTCGTAAAAGTCAAGTTTTTTGAATCATTTTCGGGTCAAATATGTTTGTCCGAAAATATCTGTAAAAACAATGCCTTAATGTGATCGCTTCGCGGCACCCTCCATGATTCCGATCCTGGCGGTGTCTGCCGGCGTGGCTCCACCCGGGGAAATCAGGGGGAAAATTTCGTCCTCGGAAACCCTGATTCGGCGTCAGATTCGCTCGGCTGCCGCGCTCACTATGGCGTTTGCGACATCCACGACGCTGACCCGTCTTTCCATCGCCTGCCTGCGCAACTGGCTGTAGGCCGCAGCTTCGGAAAGGTCGCGTTCGGCCATCAGGATCAACTTTGCCCGCTCCACCAGACGCACCAGACGCAGGTTTTCATCGAGACGGGAAATCCGCTCGCGAAGACGTTTTTCGTACCTGAACTGGCTCCATGCCACCAGGGTCGCTGCAACGAATCCGGCCGGCGAGGACGACAGCGCCACCACTCCGTGAGGCGCGGCGGAGGTCAGGGTGCTTTCGTCGATGCGCACGTTTCGCGGCAGCAGAAGAACCAGCGCGGCCTCGGCTTCGCCCGGCTCCCAGGGGATGTACTCGGCCATCTGGGGCATGCATTCGCAGACCAGAATGTCCATGCCCGGCGAGAACCTCTTGGGCGGGGGCCAGATCCGCGTTACCTCGGCCCGCATCCGCCGAAGTTCCCTCAGCCATTCGTCCATCCGCTCTCCGGGCTCGGCACAAACCGTAACCCGAACCCCCCGGAGCCCGGCCGCAAGCTGCCGGGATGCCCGTGCCTTGCCGGTCATTTCTTCGCCACCATCTCAGGCAATGGCCCGCGAGGCGATCAGGTAGGGGTCCGCCATGACCGGCGCGAGAGATTGCCTCACGATCTCGAACTGTCCCGTCCGCGTCGCCTTGCCAATCCGCGACCAGACATTGGTGTGCGAACATTTCGGATCAATCATGACCTCCCCCTGCGGCGCGTCGAATGACTGCCCCAGAACCATTGGCCTCAGGAATTCCGGATCCAGGGTATTGGTGTATTCCAGCGCCCGGGCGAACATGTGGACCTGAAAATAGGCTGCCTCGACGCACATGTTCGTGGGTTCGTCATCCCCGAACCTTTTCCGATAGCGTTTCACGAACTGCCTGTTCCTGGAATTTTCGATGGACTGGAAGTAAGGCGCCGCGGTGATGTGTTTTTCCCCCACGTCGTGGCCCATCGCCTGAATCTCGGCCTCGGTGGTGGTCAGGCTGGCAATCGGCATGACATTCGGGTTCATCCCGAAATCGTGGTACGTTTGATAGAGATACACCGTCGCCGATCCCACGACCGTCGAAAAGATGACATCTGGCATCTGGTTCCGGATGTCGCGCATCACCGGGAAGAAATCCTGCCGGCGTGCATTGATCGGAACATAGCGTTCACCCACCACGGTGCCACCGCGTTGCGCCAGAAGATCGCGCATGATGCGGTTGG
>JALTNO010000390.1 GCA_027000645.1 Paracoccaceae bacterium
CCGAAGGTGAGATGCTGGACATCGGCCTGGAGGCCGGCAACCTGCAGATCTATTGCAACGGTGGGCGCCTCGAGCGCGATCCGGGGCGTGACCGGAACTGATCGCGGAAAACCCGGTTGCCGGCCCGGCCCCGGGCATCGGCCTGCTTTCATGCGCAAATCGGCCCGATCTCGTGAAATCGACGGGCGATTCTGTTTCGACCCTAAAACACCAGCACCTTGTCCGCTTCCAGCGTCAGCCGCGAGAGTTCGGGCATCGTGCTGCGCTCGGCTCCGGGCAGGACGTCTGCGTCGGTCAGGCCGCGCGCGTCCATACAGGTGCCGCAAAGCAGCACGCGGTTCCTGCCCGACGCGAGACGTTTCAGCATTCGCTCCAGGTTGTAGTACCCGTCCGGTGTTTTCTGGCCGGCCCGGGCGGCCACGACCGCGTCGGCCATCAGGAACACGGCGACCTCGGTATCGGGCGCCTCTTTCAGCAGGGCATGCGCCAGCCGCAGGGCGTTGAAGCACTTTTCGCCGCCATAGGGCGCGTCGTTCAGAACAAGCAGGATCTTCATCCGTTTTCCCTTCTTCAGGCTGCGGTGTTCACGCCGTGAACCTCAAGCCCACGTGCGGTCCACTCGACCATCCCGCCCTTGAGAACCCTGATGTTCTCCAGCCCTGCCTCCTGCAACAGCCGCGCGGCGTCCGCAGACCGCCGGTCGGTTCGGCAGACCGCGATGACCTCGCCTTTCAGGTCGGGGGCAAGGTCTTCGAGTCGCGCCTTCAGTTCGTCCAGCGGCATGTTCAGCGCGCCGGGGATGTGTCCGTGGGGTCCCGTGAATTCGTCCGCGCCGCGAACGTCGAGAATGGTCACGTCCGCGCGCTCTGCCAGTCGCGCGGCCGTCGTGGCCGCGTCGATCCACGCGATATCGCCGCTTCTCACCCTCCTGACGATCCGCGGAACGAACGCGATGGCGGCCAGCAGGCCCAGGGCAAGCAGGCCGTAGCGAATGGCCGAGGCATTCCCGCCCAGCGCTTCGCGTCCGGCATATCCAAGCCAGGTGTAGGCAAGCGCGCCCGGAGTCATCGCCACAAGGGAGGTGACGACATAGGAAACGAACCGAACCCGCGTCAGGCCGAAGGCGTAGTTGCTGAGGTTGAACGGGAACACCGGCACCAGCCGCACGAACGCGACGAATCTCCAGCCTTCGTTCTCGATGCCGGCGATGATCCGTTTCAGGCGGCCACCGGCCTTTTGCGCAACCCAGTCTCCGGCCACGTACCGCGCGATCAGGAAGGCGGCGGCGGCGCCCAGCGTTGCCCCCGTCAGGTTGAGGATCGTCCCCAGCACCGGCCCGAACATCGCGCCGCCCGCCAGCGAGAACACCGAACCGGGGGCAAACGCCACGGTGCCAAGCGCGTAGATCAGCACGTAGACGGCCGGCGCCCAGTAGCCATAGCCTGACAGCCAGATGTCCAGGGCCTCGGGGTCCAGCCGGTCGCGGTTCACCGCAACGGCCGCGATTGCCGAGGCGATCGACGCGACCACGACCAGGCGCAGGAGAAGGGCTTTATTCATCGGTCGTTGTTCCCCGGTCTTTCGGATCGGGGCCGTTGGCCGGTCCGAGCAGGGGCTGGATCAGCATCCGGTCGAGCCACTGGTCGCGCAGGGTGCGGAACTGCTCGAAGCCGATGGTCATGCCCTCGTGCCCCTTTTGCGGCTGCGCAATGTAGGTTCCGAACAGGCGGTCCCACCACGGCAGGTTGAAGCCGTAATTGCTGTCGGTTTCCCGCCGGATGATCGAATGGTGGACACGGTGCATGTCGGGGGTGACCACGAACAGGCGCAGGACACGGTCCACCGCTGGCGGTATCCGAATGTTGGAGTGGTTGAACATGGCCGTGCCGTTGAGCAGCACCTCGAAGATCATAACTGCCACGGCCGGCGGGCCCAACGCCAGGACCGCGGCCAGCTTGATCGCCATGGACAGCAGGATCTCGATCGGATGGAACCGCAGCCCGGTTGTCACGTCGATGGCCTGATCGGCATGGTGCATCCGGTGCAGCCGCCACAGCACGGGGACCGCGTGAAACAGGACGTGCTGCAGGTAGATCACCAGATCGAGGATCACGACCGAGGCGGTGATCGCCACCCATTCCGGGACCTCGATGATGTTGAAAAGGCCCCAGCCCCTGTCCTGCGCCATCAGGGCCAGGCCGACGGCCACCACCGGAAAGGTCAGCCGCACCAGGATCGTGTCGAGCACCACGACGCCCAGGTTGTTGGTCCAGCGGATCAGGCGGGGGATCTCGATCCTGCGCCGCGGGGCGGCGACCTCCCAGATTGCCATGACGATCAGGATGCCGAGAAATACCGCCAGCCGAAGCGGGCCTTCGTTTGACAAGAGCAGGTCGGTCATGCTGATGGTCCTTGCAGGGTGCCGGTATGGATAGTATATTCAATAGATCTATTGAATGATATAATATATGGTGGGATCTCATGTCAACCAGCCCGAAGCTGAAGCTATATGAAGAGTTTGCCGCGATTGCGCGGGCTCTCGGAAACGCGCACCGCATCGACATTCTCGAACACCTGGGCCAGGGCGAGCGCGGCGTGGATGCGCTGGCTGCCAAGGTGGGGCTTTCGACCGCGAACACGTCGCAGCACCTGCAGCATCTCAAGCGGGCCGGGCTGGTCGATTCGCGTCGCGAAGGGAAATACATTCTTTACCGACTCAAGGACGACAACGTGCTGGCGCTTCTTGGCGCGCTGTTCGATGTCGGCGAGAAGAACCTTGCCGAAGTGGACAAGGTCCTGCGCGACTACTTCCACCAGCGCGACGACATGGAGCCGGTCAGCCACCAGGAGCTGCTGGAACGCAGCCGCGCCGGGCTTGTCACCGTGCTCGATGTCCGTCCGAAGGACGAATACGAAATGGAGCACTTGCCGGGGGCGAAGAATATTCCGCTAGAAGAACTGGAAAGCCGGCTGTCGGAAATTGCCGATGCGCAGGAGGTGATCGCCTATTGCCGCGGTCCCTATTGCGTTCTCTCCTACGAAGCCGTTGCAGCCCTGCGCAAAAGGGGCATCAGGGCAAGGAGGCTGGAAGACGGCGTCCCCGAATGGCGCGCGGCGGGCCTGCCGCTTGAATGATCGGCGACCCCTGGCGCGCCGGAAGGAAGAATCCGCTGCGCCGAGCCCGCGTGCCGACCCGTCTCCGAACCGCGGCGGCAATCGGCCCGACGAACGCTGCGAAGCGCGGGGGCCCTGACCGGTCCGACCCGCCGCTTGCGACCATTCGCGGCGCCACCGGTCACGCCCAGGTCTGGTTCGGGTCGGGCAGGGGGATCGCCTCGATCAGTTCGCGGGTGCAGGCGGCCTTCGGTGCCCGGAAGACCGCCGCCGTGTCTCCGGTTTCGACGATTTCACCCCGATGCAGGACAATCACGCGCTTGCACAGCCGCCGGATCACCGACAGGTCGTGGCTGATGAAGGCAAGGGTAAGGCCCAGCTCTCGCACCAGCGTTTCCAGGAGATTGAGCACCTGGGCCTGCGATGACACGTCCAGCCCCGACACGATTTCGTCGGC
This sequence comes from Paracoccaceae bacterium, assembly GCA_027000645.1. Taxonomy (GTDB): domain Bacteria; phylum Pseudomonadota; class Alphaproteobacteria; order Rhodobacterales; family Rhodobacteraceae; genus Jhaorihella. The sequence continues at coordinate 3,572 of JALTNO010000390.1, forward strand.
GAGGATGAAGTCGGGCTCCAGCGCGATGGCGCGGGCGATTCCGACCCGCTGACGCTGACCGCCCGAAAGCTCGTGCGGGTAGCGGTGGCGCATCGCCTCGGGCAGGCCGACATGATCCAGCGCGCGCCCGACCCGTCGGCCGAGGTCATCGAACCCGTGCAGCCTGAGCGGGCCGGCAATGATCGTGCCCACCGTGAGCCGCGGGTTGAGCGAAGACATCGGGTCCTGGAAGATCATCTGGAACTTGCGGCGCAGCGGGCGGAGCGCGGATTCCGGCAGATGGGTGATGTCCCTGCCTTCGAACAGGATCGAACCGTGCGAGGGCTCCAGCAACCGCAGCATGGCGCGGCCCAGGGTGGACTTGCCCGAACCCGAGCTGCCGACGATGCCCACCACGTCGCCACGGGGAATATCGAAGCCGAGACCCTTCAGCACTTCGATCCGGGGCGCCGGGCCGAACAGGGGTTTGCGGGTCATGTCCGGGAAGTCCAGGCGCAGATCGCGTATGCGATAGATCATGTCGCTCATTGCCGCCGGGCCCTGTCGAAGGCGTCGAGCTGGGCATTCGCCGCGTCGATCACCGATTGCGGCACCGGGGTCAGGCTGCCGTGGGGGTCGGTGTATTTCGGCGTGGCCCCGAGCAGCGCCGCCGAGTAGGGGTGGCCGGGAGCGGCAAAGAATTCCTCGATGGTGGTATCCTCCAGCACCAGCCCGCCGTAAAGCACGGTCAGCGTCTGGCATATCTTCGACACCACGCCCAGATCGTGTGTCACGAACAGCAACGCGGTGCCGTGGCGGGCCTGCATGTCTCGGATCAGGCGCAGGATCTGTTTCTGCACGGTCACGTCCAGCGCGGTCGTCGGCTCGTCGGCGACGATCAGCCGGGGTTCGGCCGCAAAGGCCGAGGCGATCAGGATGCGCTGGCGCATTCCGCCCGAAAGCTCGTGCGGGTAGGCGCGCATGACCCTTTCCGGATCGGTGATCCGCACCTCGTCGAGAAGTTCGAGCGCGCGAGAGAGCGCCGCCCGCCGGCGCCAGCCGAGGATGTCCACCAGCCGGTCGGTGATCTGCGGCCCGATGCGGCGCGCCGGGTTCAGCGCGGTCAGTGGATCCTGCGGGATCAGCGCCGCCTTTGCTCCGATCAGCCGCCGGCGGTCGCGCGGGCGCATCCGTTGCAGGTCTTCGCCGTCAAGCAGGATCCGGCCGGATTCGATCCGCAGCGCCCTTGGCAGCGTGCCGAGGATCGCCTTGCCGATCATGCTCTTGCCGGCGCCGCTTTCGCCGACGAGGCCGCGCACCTCGCCCGCGTGCACCGCCAGGTCCACCGACCGCAGGATCGGCAGCACGCCGCTCAGCGACACGTTCAATCCCTCGATGGTCAGAAACGCGCTCATCGAAGCACCGGATCGAAACGGTCCTTCAGCCCTTCGCCCAGCTGGCTGAAGCTGAGGACGGTCAGGAACAGGGCGACCAGGGGAAACACCAGGACCCACCACGCCTGATAGATCGACAGCCGCCCTTCGGCGATCATCCCGCCCCAGGTCGGCTGATCGGTCGAGATCGACAGGTTGACGAAGCTCAGGATCGCCTCGACGATCACCGCGATGCCCATTTCGAGCGTCAGCAGCACGAGGATCGTCGGCAGCACGTTGGGAAGGATTTCCCGCAACATCGTCCCCGCCCGGCTCCGCCCGGCCACCTGGGCCGAGGCCACGTAATCCATTGCCGCCTGCCTCATTGCCTCGGCCCGGACCACGCGGGCAAACCGGGTCCAGTCGATGACCACGATGGCGATGATGATCGAACTCAGCCCCGTGCCCAGCACGGCGATCAGCAGGATCGCGAAGAGGACCGGGGGGAAGGCCATCCAGATGTCCACCAGCCGCGAGATGACCAGATCCGGCCAGCCGCCGAAATAACCCGCGACCAGCCCCAGCGTGGCGCCGATCAGGCAGGTGAGCGTGCCCGCGATCACCGCCACGATCAGCGCCACCCGGGCGCCGTAGATGATCCGGCTGAGCACGTCGCGCCCCAGGCTGTCGGATCCCAGCGGAAAGCCGGCCTCGGCCCCGGCCTGCCAGAACGGCGGCAGGCGGGCGGCGAAAAGATCCTGCGCCAGCGGGTCCTGCGGACTGACGAACGGTGCGAGCACCGCGGCCAGCGTCAGCAGCACGAGCCACCCGCCCGAAAGCCACAGCCGCAGACCGGCGCGGCGGGAAACGAACGTGCGCGCATCAGCCACGGCGCAACCTCGGGTTCAGGGCCGCATAGGTCAGATCGACCAGCAGGTTGACCATGGTGAAGATCAGCGCGAACAGGATCACGATTCCTTGGATCAGCGGCAGGTCGCGGTTTATCACCGCGTTGATGGCCATGTTGCCCAGCCCTTCGTAGGAAAACAGCCGTTCGATGATGACCGTGCCGCCGATCAGGAAGGTGAACTGCACACCGACCAGCGTCAGCGTCGGCAGGATCGCGTTGGGCAGCGCCTCGCGGATGATGACGTGGTTTTCGCCATAGCCCTTGGTACGGGCAAGCGTCACATAGTCCAGATGCATGGTTTCCTTCAGCGACTGCTTGAGCAATTGCGCGATGATGGCGGCCAGCGGGATCGCCAGCGCCAGCGCCGGCATGAACATGTGGCTGACCAGATCGGCCCAGATGTCGAAACGAAGCCGCAGCACGCTTTCGAACAGGTAGAACCGGGTGGAGAAGGGAAGATCGATATTCGGCGACACCCGCCCCGATATCTGAAATACCGGCCAGAGCACGCCGAAGAGCAGGATCAGCACCAGCCCCCACAGGAAATCGGGCACCGACAGGGCCATGCCGTTGGCCACGTCGATCCCTGCCTCGACCCGGCCGCCGCGCAGCCGGGTGCCGGTCAGGGCCAGTATCCCGCCGGCAACGACGGCGATGATCAGGGCCATGACCGACAGCTCAAGCGTCGCCGGCAGGCGCGACAGGACCAGCTCCAGCACCGGCTGGCGGGTGGTGATCGAGGTGCCGAAATCGCCCTGCAGCACGCCGCCCAGCCAGATCAGGAACTGTTCGGGGATGGACTTGTCCAGCCCGTAGAGCGCCTTGAGCCGGAGAATGTCATCTTCCCCGGCCCCGGGGGGCAACATCATCGCGATCGGATTGCCCGGCACGACGCGGATCACCACGAACACGATGACGGCCACCCCGAACAGGGTGACGAAGGTGGTGACAAGACGCAGCAGCAGGCGTTTCAGGATCGGCATGAGCAGGGTCCTGGACGGAAGGCCGCCGGGACGCGACCAGGTTCCGGCCGGAGCGACCGCCCCCGGCTCCTGTCGAGCAGGGGGCGTCCGCGGGCCCGGAGCACCGGCAAGTCTCAGGCCCGGGTCATCAGGTGGGGCAGCAGCGCACCCGACGCATGCGGCACCACCTTGACCCCCGGCGCGTGCAGGATCGGCTGCACATACTGGAACAGCGGCAGGACCAGCGCGTTCTCGGCGATGTAGCGGTCTACCGCCTTCCACCCGGCGATGCGTTTTTCCTCGTCGCGCTCGCCCCACAGGGGCGCGATCATGCCGATCAGGTCCTCACCGTCCCAGACCGAATGCGGCGAGGGGCCGAACATGGCGAAGCCGGTCGAAGTGGTCGGATCACCGATCGAATTGCCCCAGTTGTAGAAGGCCGCCGGTGCCAGTTGATCGGCGGCGCGCAGTTCGAAATGCTTGGCAACCTCGTAGACCTCGATCTCGGCCTCGATCCCGACCCGGCGCCAGAGACCGACAATGGCCTGGATGATCTCGTAATCCTTGGGCTTGTAGCCGCGGGTGGTCTGGACGGTGAAACGCACCGGGTTGTCCGGCCCGTATCCCGACGCGGCAAGCAGTTCCTTCGCCTTCTCCGGGTCGTGGGGCGTCCTGATCGACGGATCGTAAGCCATGTAGTCGGGTGCCTGCAACGTGTCGATGGGCACGCCATAGCCCGACAGAAGCCGGTCCACGATCGCCTGCTTGTTCACCGCCATCACCGCGGCCTTGCGCACGTTGGGATCGGTCATCGGTTCGATGTCGTTGAAAAAGATCATCGCGATGTCGGAAACCGGCCGCGCCACGCCTTCCAGCCGGCCGGCCTTCAGGCGGTCGAACTCCTCGTAGGGAACCTCCAGCGTGACGTGGGAGTTGCCCGATTCCACCTCGGCGACGCGGGCGGCCGCGTCGGTGACGAACTTGATCGTGACGGTCTTGAACTCGGGCGCTCCGCCCCAGTAGTTTTCGTTCGCCTTCAGCCGGACATAGGCGTTGCGTTCGTATTTCTCGACCATGTAGGGGCCGGTGCCGATCGGCGCGGCCTCGAACCCGTCGGCGCCGACCTTTTCCACGTAGTGCTTCGGCATCACGTAGCCGGTCAGGAACGACATCCACTTGAAGATGGTCGGCTCGAACCTCAGCACGTCACCGGTGATCCGGTTGCCGTCGATGCGGAAGTTGCCGATCGTGGACCAGATGAACTGGATCGGGTTGCCGCCGCCCTCGGAGGCGGCGCGTTCGAGCGACCAGACCACGTCCTCGGCGGTGAACGGGACGCCGTCATGCCATGTGACGCCCTCGCGCACCGTCATGTAAACCTGGGTCCTGTCCTCGTTCCAGCCCCAGTCGGTCAGCAGGCCGGGCTTCTGGCTCAGGTCGGTATCCTGGGCGATGAACTGATCGAAAACGGACTGGTAGAGCCCCTGCAGCGTGGGGTTCACCGCCGAGGTGCCGACCGTCGGATCCCAGCTTGGCAGGTTGACGTTGTAGGCAATCACCAGTTCTTCGATCGGCTGAGCCAGCGTGGGCAGGCCGAATCCCGACAGCGTCAGGCTGGCGGCCGAAAGTTTCAGAAGGCTGCGGCGTGAAAGTTTCATGGATCTGTTCCCCTGTTGGTTCGGTTCTGATTGTTGTCGGTTCGTGAGTGGCGGGTCTGTCGGTTTGCCGGTTCCGCTTTTTCGTCAGTCCCCGGCCAGTTTCCGGCCGAGCATGTACCCCGGACCGGCCCCGGTTCCGGCGCCCGGCCAGACCGCGGCGCCGGTGTGATGGAGATCCCTGATCGGCGTGCTCCCGTCCGCGCGCCCCGCAACCGGGCGGAACAGGAAATGTTGCGACAGGTGGTGGCTGCCGCAGATCTGGTCGCCGCCGACAAGATTGGGGTTGTCGGCCTCAAGCTCGACCGGCGTCACGATCCGCCGGCCGAGAATCCTGTCTCGGGTTCCCGGCGCGTATCGCTCGAGGATGTCCAGCGCCCGTTCGGCGAAGGGCACGGCGGCCCCGTCCCAGTCGGTGGCCGGGATCCTGCCGGCCGCGTCGCCCCGGATCCGCCCGGGCACCATGCGCAGCTGCAGCCACAGCACATGGCGGCCCTCGGGGGCGCGGGTCGGGTCCACCGCGGTCGGCTGGCCGCAGACGATCACCGGTTCTTCGGGCAGAAGGCCGGCGCGCGCCTGCTGGTAGGTGCGCGCCATCTGGTCGAGCGAGGGCGCCAGGTGCACATAAGCGAACGCGCGCAGCTCCGGCCCCGCGGTCCAGGCGGGAAGATCGTCCATCGCGAGATGGATCATCATGGTGCCCGGCGCATGACGGAACCCGCGCATCGCCCGGTCATAGCCGATCTCGCCGCTGCCGCCGATCAGCCGGACCAGGGCCGCGGGCGCGACATTGGCGATCACCGCCCGTTTCGCTCCGATCTGCCGCCCGTCGGCCAGTTCGACGCCCCTTGCGCGGCCCTGCTCGTGCAGGATGCGGGTAACGCGCGCGCCGCATTCGACCGTGCCGCCGCGGTCTTCGATCAGGCGCCGCATGGCGGTCACGATCGTCTCGGCGCCGCCCTTGCCCAGCACCATTCCGAAGGCCTGCCCGGCCATCGCTTCGAGCCAGGGGAACACCGCTCCGCCGGCAATGTCGGGCGCAAAGTCCAGATGCATCCCCCAGGCGCCGAGCATGGCCTTGACGTGCTCGGACTCGAAGGTCCGGTCCAGCCAGTCGCGCGGCGAGCTCAGCAGGAACCCGGCCAGCTCCGCGGTTTCGGCCGTTCCGTGTTTCCACGCCTGTTTCGCCATGAGCGTTGCAAATGCACGCATACCCATGGGGCTGCTCAGCACGGCGAAGATGCGTTCGGCCCGATCCGGGAACGCCGCCCCCAGCGCGTCCCACGCGCAGGCGTCGGTTTCTGAGAAAGCCGCTATGCGGGCACGGGTGGCTGCGACATCGGTGCTGATGCCGCACCATTTCCCATCCGGGAAAACGCTGGCGAAAGGGTGGGAAACCGGTACGAACTCCAGACCTAACCTCTTGAGATCATTGCCATATTTCTCGAAAAACCTGGATCCTGCGAAAAGCGACAGATTCATCGCCCCCCAGTCGTGGCGATAGCCCGCCAAGGTCAGTTCGCAGGTCTTTACCGCGCCCCCCGGCGTGTCCGCCTGCTCAAGCACATGGACGCGCCAACCCTTGGCCGACAGGTGCACGGCGCAGGCCAGGCTGTTGTGGCCGGCCCCTATGATCACCGCGTCTGTCCGGGCGCCAGTCATGAATCTGCCCTTCGCGCCTTGCTAGATAATTGCAAATGCATTTAAATACGATCTGGAGGATTCGTCAAACACTGATTCAGGCCCCTTGAGGGGGCAAACAGGGAGGAGATCACATGAGTTCCACGGACATCCTGAAGACGCTGGGCGGGATGCTTGCCTCGGGCGGTATCGAAGTGGTCGATTGCACGGGCGTTCTGGGGCCGGACACGCCGATCCT
>JALTNO010000391.1 GCA_027000645.1 Paracoccaceae bacterium
GTGCCGGCGACCTCGACGAGCTGGCCCGCCTCTTCACCGTGCTGCCGCCCCCCCCGCCGCCTGCCGCCTGATCCGCCTCTTCCTCTTGCCAGAAATACGCCCGCCGGAGGCCCCCGACATGCCCGCCCCTCAGACCGCATCGGCCGTGGAAGAGCACCGTTTCCCCTGCGACAACTGCGGCGCCGACTACCGTTTCGACCCGGCCTCCGCGATGCTGATCTGCGATTTCTGCGGCGACAGGAAACCGATCGAAGGGCGCGGCCCCTGGAAGGGCGGCGCCCTGCGCGAGATGGATTTTCGCGCTGCGCTGGAACGGCTCCTGCCGGAAACCGAAACCGAGGAAACACGGGTCGTCACCTGCTCCAACTGCGCCGCGGTGTTCGAGTTCGACCCCGACATCCACGCCGCCCTCTGCCCGTTCTGCGCCACGCCGGTGGTGACCGACACCGGCGCGCACCGGCAGATCAAGCCGCGCGGCGTGCTGCCCTTTGCCCTCGACGAACGGGCCGCGCACAAGGCCATGACCGACTGGCTGGGGCGGCTGTGGTTCGCGCCGAACGGGCTGAAGGACTATGCCCGCAAGGGGCGCAGGATGCAGGGCATCTACGTGCCCTTCTGGACCTTCGACGCCGACACCACCTCCACCTACCGGGGCGAACGGGGCACGATCTACTACGAAACCCGCACCGTCATGCGCAAGGGCCGCCCCGAGCGCCAGCAGGTGGCAAGGATCCGCTGGCGCCCCGTCTCGGGCCGCGTCGCGCGGTTTTTCGACGACGTGCTGGTACTGGCCTCAAGCAGCCTGCCCAGGCGCGATACCGACGCGCTGGAGCCTTGGGATCTTTCCGCGCTGGAACCCTATCAGCCGCAATACCTGGCCGGCTTTCGGGCCGAGGCCTACACGGTCGATCTCGAAGAAGGCTTTGAACAGGCCCGCGCCTACATGGACCGGGTCATCGCCCGTGACGTGCGCTTCGACATCGGCGGCGATCAGCAGCGCATCCACCGCATCGACACCACCGTGTCGGCGGTCACCTTCAAGCACATCCTGCTGCCCGTGTGGCTGGCCGCCTACCGCTATCGCGGGCGAAGCTACCGGTTCATGGTGAATGGCCGCTCCGGCCGCGTCCAGGGGGAAAGACCCTGGTCGGTCGTCAAGATCACCCTCGCGGTCCTGGCCGGGCTGATCCTGGCCGGCATCGCGGGATATGTCGTCGCGCTGAACGGTTGAGCCTCAGCCGACCGGCGGGATCTTGTCCTCCAGCGGCGGGATCGTGTAGTCGGCCGCCACCTCCGGTCCTTCCTCGTCCGGGGGCCGGTTTGCGGTGATCCACGCCTTCGCCGCCTCCATCTGGTCCATGCTGAAGGCTTCGACTTCCGAGGCGACGAGGGGCGCGAACATCCGGGTGGCCGCGCGGATCCATTCGCGGTCCGAGACGACCGCGATGCGCGGGAAATCCCCGATATGGGTCAGCCCCAGCCGCGCGTCATCCCAGGCCGCGCCGGCGCTGAACCCCTCGAAGTCGGGACCCAGCACGTAAAGCAGCTTGACCTTCCCCTCCTGCCGGATCCGCGCCTCGATCTCGGGGATCAGGGTCTTTTCATAGTCTTCCGCGTCGATGAAACCCTTTGCCGCAAAGGCCACGACGTCTGCGGGGAAGCCTTCGAGGAACTCGAAATGCCCTTCTTTCCGTTCGGTCATGCGCGTCTCCTTTCTGTTTGCGGGGATCCGGCGGCGACCGGTCCGAATGGCCGGGTGGCGGCCTGGCCGCCAGCCGGCATCATGCAGGGGCTTCAGCCGCGCTGGATCGCGATCTTCTTCGCCTGCTCCACGGCTTCGCGGCTCTTGCGCGGCACGGTGATGTGCAGCACCCCGTCTTTCATCCGCGCCTCGGCCTTGTCGCCTTCGGCATCCTCGGGCAGGCGGAACGAACGCCGGAATGCGCCATACTGGCGCTCGCTGAAATACCAGGTGTCGCCCTTGCGTTCGACCTCGGTCTTCTTTTCGCCCCGGACGGTGACGATGCCGTTTTCCACGGTCAGTTCGATGTCGTCTTCCGACACGCCGGGAAGTTCGATGCTGATTTCATAGGCATCGTCATTGCCCGATGCCTCGGAGGCCGGGCTGAGCCATTCGGCCAGCCGCGAGGTGAAGGCGCGGAACGGATCGTAAAGCGAGGGCCAGAGCGACCCGCTGTCGGTTTTCTCAACCATGGTCTGTCCTCCTTTTTCCGTCTCGGCGGAACTATGCCGCAAATTGCAGAGTCTCACATTGATTTAGAGCAAGACGCGGCCATTCAAGTCCCCTTGCGTTCATGTCGCATCCCCGTCATCCTCCGCCCGCCACATGACAGGGAAACCGGCCCGATGCCCGTGACACCGACCGATCTCGACGCGCTTTTCGCGGCGCGTCATTCCTGCCGCGGCTTTCGTCCCGACCCGGTACCGCGCCCGGTGATCGCGCAGATCATCGCCACCGCGCGCCGGGCGCCGTCCTGGTGCAACGCCCAGCCCTGGCAGATCGTCGTGACCTCGGGCAAGGAAACCGAACGGCTGCGCAAGGCATTGCGCGCACAGGCCGACAAGGGCACAAGCGCGCCCGACATGCCCTTTCCCTCGGGCTATAGCGGCGTCTATCTCGACCGCCGCCGCGCCTGTGGCTGGCAGCTTTACGGCGCGGTGGGCGTGAAGAAGGGCGACCGGGCGGGTTCGGCCCGGCAGATGAAGGAGAATTTCAACCTCTTCGGCGCGCCGCACTGCGCGATCCTGTCCAGCCCGGCGGAACTCGGCCCGTATGGCGTGATGGATTGCGGCGGTTTCATCACCGCCTTCACGCTGGCGGCGCAGGCGGCCGGGGTGGCCACGATTCCACAGGCTGCGGTGGCGGCTTTCGCGCCGTTCCTGCACGAGCATTTCGGCATCGGCAATGACCGGCTGATCCTGTGCGCCATCTCCTTCGGCTACGAGGATCCGCACCACCCGGCCAACGGCTTTCGCACCGATCGTGCCGCGGTCGACGAGATCACGGACTGGCGGGAATGATCCGCCGGCAAGAACGGGAGAGTTCGACATGCGCGCCCTGATCCAGCGTGTCACCCGCGCCAGTGTTCGCGTGGACGGAGAGGTGATCGGCCGCACCGGCCCCGGCCTCGTGATCTTCGTCTGCGCCATGGCCGGCGATACCGAAGCCCAGGCCGAGCGGCTTGCGGCCCGAATCGCGAAACTGCGGATCTTCAGGGACGAGGCGGGCAAGATGAACCGCTCGGTTCTGGACATGCGCGGGGGGGCGCTGGTGGTCAGCCAGTTCACGCTGGCTGCCGATACCGCGCGCGGCAACCGCCCCGGCTTCTCCGCCGCCGCGCCTCCGGCCGATGGCGAGCGGCTCTACCGCCATTTCGCAGCCCGGCTTGCGGCGCAGGGCGTGCCGGTCGAAACCGGCCGTTTCGGCGCCGACATGGCGGTAGAGCTGGTCAATGACGGGCCGGTGACGATCTGGATGGAGATCGCCCCCGATGACTGAAGCCCCGCGCAGCCTGGCCGTGGCGCTGTGGCGCGCGGGCGTTGCCGCGGTGGAGGGCCACGCCGCCACGCGCGGCGCACTTGCCGAGGACGCATGGGACGCCCCCGCGCCGCCCGATCTGATCCTTGCCGTGGGCAAGGCCGCCGGCGCGATGGCCCGCGCCGCGCTCGATCGCTTCGGCGAGGTGCCGGCGCTGGTGGTCACCAAGGACGGGCACGGTGCGGGCCTGCCCGACAGGGTGCGGCTGATCGAGGCCGCGCACCCGGTGCCGGACGCCCGCAGCCTCGCCGCAGGACGGGCCCTGCGCGAGGCAGTCGAGGCGATGCCGCCGGGTTCGCGCCTGCTGCTGCTGGTATCGGGCGGGGCCTCGTCGCTGGCCGAGGACCCGGTCCCCGGCGCGACGCTTGCCGATATCGCGGCGCTCAACCGCCGGCTGCTGGGCGGCGGACTCGACATCGCGGCCATGAACGCCCGGCGGCGCAAGCTGTCGCGAATCAAGGGCGGCGGGCTGCTCGCCCGCTTCCGGGGCGCGCGGGTCACGGTGCTGGCGATTTCGGACGTGCCGGGCGACGACATCGCGGTGATCGGGTCGGGGATCGGTGCCGCGCCCGAGGGGGCGGCGTTCGACTATTCGGTGCGGATCGTGGCCTCCAACGCGATTGCCCGGGCCGCGGTGGCCGCGGCCGCCCGGGCCCGCGGGCTGGCGGTGCTGGAAAACCGCGAGGCGCTGCATGACGAGCTGCACGCCCTGGCCGCGCATTGGGGCCCGCGCCTGCGCGGCATGGGGCGGGGCGTCATCGTGCTGGGCGGAGAGCCGACGGTGATCCTGCCCGACAATCCCGGCCGGGGCGGGCGCAACCAGGCGCTGGCGCTGGCGCTGGCGCGCGAGATCGCGCATGCGCAGGGGCTGGCCGTGGTGGTGGGCGGCACCGACGGAACCGACGGCCCCACCGATGCGGCGGGCGGCGTGGTCGACGGCCGCAGCTGGGGCCCGGGCGCGGCCGAGGCCCTGGCCGCGGCCGATGCGGGAAGCTGGCTGGAGGCGCACGGAGACCTCCTGACCACCGGCCCCACGGGAACGAACGTGATGGACCTGCTCGTGGCCGTGCGCCGCTGAAGCCATCCCGCCCGTGTTCCCGCCCCGGCGCCCCTTTTTCTGGCCTGCAAATATCCCGGGGGTGAACTGGCCCGCACGGGCCAGGAGGGGGCAGAGCCCCCTTCCTCGCTGCCCGGTGCAGTCAGATCTCGACCGACCCCATCACCTCGGGCGTGCGCACGTCCACGCCGGGCAGGGCGGCCTTCAGCTCCTCCGCCGACTGGGCGAGGATCGGGAAGGTGCGGTAATGGCCGGGAATCACCACCTTGAAATCGAAATACCTTTTCGCCGCCCAGGCCGCCTTGGCCATGTCCATGGTGAAATACCCGCCGCAGCACAATATCCCCACATCCGGCCGATAATATTCCCCGAACCACTGCATGTCGGCCATGATGTCGGTGTCGCCGGAATGATACACCACGTGCCCCTCGGCATGGATCATGAAACCGCATTCCGACCCGCCCGCACGCGGCCCGTCATCGCTTGCCCGGGTCGAGGAATGCACCGCGTTCACCATGCTCACCTGCACCCCGCCGCCCAGATCGACCGTGCCGCCCTTGTTGAAACCCACGGTCTCGATCTTCCCGGTTTCGGCCAGGTGGGTCATCATGTCATACTGGCCCACCGCCGGGACGTCCTGCGCGGCGCAGATCGCGGCGATGTCCGCCATGTGGTCGAAATGCGCATGCGTCAGAAGAACATGCGTGGCCCCCGCCACCGCTTCTTCGTGCCGGTCCTCGGGCAGTGCCGGGTTGCCGGTCAGCCACGGGTCGATCAGCAGTACCCTGTCGCCGGTTTCAATGCGGAAACTGCCATGCCCAAGCCAGGTGATCCTCATGTCGTCCTCCTGTTCCGTATGGGGCGAACCTATCACCCCGCGTGCGGAAATCCATGCCCCTGAGACGCCCGGCGACGCCCGTTCACCCCGCGCCGCCGATCATTTTTCCGTGCGATGCCGCATTTGCTTTTGCCGCCTCGGGTGCGATCCGGCACACTCGGAAAGGGGAAGAACGGATGACCGAACGCAACGATACCATGCTCGACCGGTTCCTCGACTGGCTCGGGCATCGGCTTGCCACCCGCCTGCGGTGCGAGTGTTCGGGCTACCGCCCCTTCACCCCGTCCGACTTCGACACGCTGAGGCGGGTGATGCAGCCCGGCGACGTGCTTCTGGTCGAGGGCAACGAGCGCATCTCGACCGCGATCAAGTATCTCACTCAGTCCACCTGGTCGCATGCGGCCCTTTTCGTGGGCGACATGCTGCCGCGCCCGGCCGAGGGCGGCGAACGGCCCCGGCTGATCGAGGTCAATCTCGGCGAGGGATGCGTCGCCGTGCCGCTGTCGAAATACCGCACCTACAACACCCGGATCTGCCGACCCGTGGGGCTGACCGACACCGACCGGCAGAGGGTGGTTTCCTTCATGGTCGACCGGATCGGCCTGGGCTACGACATGCGCAATGTCTTCGATCTGCTGCGGTTCTTCTTCCCGACCCCGCCGGTGCCGGTGCGCTGGCGCCGGCGCCTCCTGGCGGTGGGCTCGGGCGATCCGACCCGGGCGATCTGCTCGTCGCTGATCGCCCAGGCCTTCCAGTCGATCCGCTATCCCATCCTGCCGCAGGTGCGGGCCGAGGGAGAGGCCGGCAACTACGCCCGGCACGAGGTCCTCCACATCCGCCACCATTCGCTGTTCGTGCCGCGCGACTTCGACCTTTCGCCCTGGTTCCGGGTGGTCAAGCCGACGATCGAAGGGGGCTTCGACTACCGCGAGCTGTCCTGGGACGACAGCGAAGACGAGGCCGACTGCGCCCCGTCCTCGTCCCCGTCTCCATCGTCCTCCTGCTGCACCTGATGCACCTCGATCACGTTGCCTTCGGGATCGTAGAAGAAGATCTGGTGCCAGCCGCGCACCGCCCGGTTGCCCCAGTCGGAATAGGGAATGCCCATTTCCTCCAGGTGCCGCCGGAACGCGGCGAGGTCGTCGGTGCGATAGGCGACATGGCCGTGGCTGACCGGGTTCACCACCTGCCCGGCCCGGAACGCCGCCAGCGCATCGCGCTGGGCCAGGTGGGTCTGGATCGCGCCATCGGAGACGAAGGCCACCTCGCCGGCATAGCCGCGGCGCTTTTCCAGCTCCGGCAGGCCGCTCTCCTGCCGCTCCAGCCCCAGCACGTCGCGATAGAACGCCTCCATCCGCTCCACGTTGTCGGTGACGAGGTTGACGTGATGCAGCTTCAGTTTCATGGCGTCTCCGGAAATTGACGGGCAGTGCGGGAAATCTCCCGCCCCACCATGCCCCGCGGCGCCTCCGCAGCGCAAGCGCTCCCGCCGCGTCGCTCCTTCATCTTGCTCCAAATACTCCGGGGGAGTCGCCCGCCAGGGCGACGGGGGCAGCGCCCCCCGCCTGCCGCGCGAAGCGCTTGCGGCCTGCGCGGTGCGGGGGTAAATGCCCCCTGACGCGCGCACAGGCGAGAACAAAGAGGGTTGCCCCGATGTCGATTGACGAAAGCACCGCCGCCAAGGTGGCCAGGCTGGCCCGGATCCGGGTCGAGGAAGAGGCGCTGCCGGCGCTCGCGGCCGAGTTCAGCGCCATTCTCGGCTTCATCGAGCAGCTCAACGAGGTGGACGTGGAAGGGGTCGAGCCGATGGTGTCGGTCACGCCGATGCGGCTGAAGCGGCGCCCGGACGTGGTGACCGACGGCAACATGGCCGACAGGATCCTGGCCAATGCGCCCGATGCGCGCGAGGGCTTCTTCGCGGTCCCGAAAGTGGTGGAATGATCGGATGAGCGAGCTGAACGAACTTGGACTGGCCGAGGCCCGCGACCTTCTGCGCAAGGGCGAGGTGACCTCCGTGGAGCTGACCGAGGCCTGCCTGCAGGCGATCGAGGCGGCCGATGCGCTCAACGCCTTCGTCCACAAGACCCCCGAGATCGCGCTGGAGCGCGCCCGCGCCGCCGATGAACGCCTGCGCGCGGGCGATGCGCCGGCCATGTGCGGCCTGCCGATCGGCATCAAGGATCTCTTCTGCACGCGCGGCGTGCCCAGCCAGGCGGCCAGCCGGATCCTCGAAGGCTTCCGGCCCGAATACGAATCCACCGTCACCGACCAGTTGCAGCAGGCCGGGGCGGTGATGCTGGGCAAGCTGAACATGGACGAATTCGCCATGGGCTCGTCCAACGAAACCTCCGTCTATGGAAACGCGGTCAGCCCCTGGCGGCGCGGCAACGACGACACGGCGCTGACGCCGGGCGGTTCCTCGGGCGGGTCGGCGGCGGCGGTGGCGGCGGACCTCTGCCTTGCCGCGACCGGTACCGACACCGGCGGTTCGATCCGTCAGCCCGCCGCCTTCACCGGCATCGTCGGGCTCAAGCCCACCTACGGGCGCTGCTCGCGCTGGGGGATCGTGGCATTCGCCTCGTCGCTGGACCAGGCCGGTCCAATGACGAAAACGGTGCGCGACGCGGCGATCATGCTGACTGCCATGGCCGGGCCGGACCCGAAGGATTCCACCTCGGCCGAAATCGAGGTGCCGGATTTCGAGGCGGCGCTGACCGGCGACATCCGCGGCCGGAAGATCGGCATTCCGAAGGAATACCGCATGGAGGGGATGCCGGCGGAGATCGAGGCGCTCTGGGCCAAGGGCGCCGAGATGCTGCGCGACGCGGGCGCCGAGATCGTGGACATCTCCCTGCCGCACACGAAATACGCGCTTCCGGCCTATTACGTCATCGCCCCGGCCGAGGCGTCCTCGAATCTCGCCCGCTATGACGGGGTCCGCTATGGCCACCGGGCGAAGCTGGCCGAAGGCGACGGCATCACCGAGATGTACGAAAAGACCCGCGCCGAAGGCTTCGGGGCCGAGGTCCAGCGCCGGGTGATGATCGGCACCTATGTGCTCTCGGCCGGGTTCTACGACGCCTACTACAACCGCGCCCGCCGCGTCCGCACGCTGATCAAGCGCGACTTCGAGGCGGTCTTTGCCGAAGGCATCGATGCGATCCTGACGCCCGCCACCCCCTCGGCCGCCTTCGCGCTGGGCGAGATGGCGCAGGCCGACCCGGTGCAGATGTATCTCAACGACGTCTTCACCGTGACCGTGAACCTTGCCGGCCTGCCGGGCATCTCGGTACCGGCGGGGCTGGATGGGCACGGGCTGCCGCTGGGGCTGCAGCTGATCGGACGCCCCTGGGAGGAAGGCGAGCTGCTCAACACCGCCCAGGTGCTGGAAAGCGCCGCCGGATTTGTGGCGAAACCGGCAAGATGGTGGTAGTCCTGTCCGCGAACGGACCTGCCGGCGACGGGCGACGGAGATGAGGATACATCACGCGGTCATTCTGCTCGGGATTCTCGGGGCCTGCACCCCGGCCATTCCCGACAGCGGCGCAAGCGTCGGTTTCGACGACTCGCCGCAGGCCCGGCGCGCGCGTGAAGCGGCGCTGACGAACGGCACCACCGTCACCGGCGATCCGCTGGTGCCGCCCGCGGTCCTGTCGTCCGAGACGGTGACAGCGACACAACCGGCCGCGGTCACGCCGGCGCAGGCGGTTTCGGCCTCTTCGGGCGCGGTGGCGACGGCAACCGGACCCGACCCGAGCGCCGAGGACATCGCCCGCCAGACCGCCGCAGCGCTGGGCCTGCCGCCGGCCCCGACCTCCGGGGCGGCGACAGGCAGCGGTGCGTATCTTCGACAGGACCCCCCGATCCTCGCCCGCTACGCCCTGTCCACCTCGAACCGGGTGGGAGAGCGGATCCATTCCCGCTCAGGGGTCGATCTCGAGGCCGAGGCGCTGCGCAACTGCGCGAAATATCCCTCGCCCGAGCTGGCCCAGCTCGCCTTTCTCGCCGCCGGCGGACCCGAGCGCGACCGCTACGGGCTTGACCCCGACGGCGACGGCTTCGCCTGCGGATGGGATCCGACGCCGTTCCGCCAGGCCGCGCGGAACTGAGAGCATGGCGGCGGTGCGCTGGCACCCATCCCCGAATTTCGGCCCGCGCCGGGACGGGCTGGAGCCGTCCCTGGTCGTCATTCACCATACCGCGATGGACGGCGCACAGGCCGCGCTCGAGCGGCTGTGCGACCCCGGTGCAGAGGTCTCGGCGCATTACCTGATCGGCGCTGATGGCACGATCTGGCACCTGGTCGAAGAACGCATGCGCGCCTGGCACGCGGGCGCCGGCGAATGGCACGGCCAGGGAGACATCAATTCGCGCTCCATCGGGATCGAACTGGACAATCGCGGCGATCACCCCTTTTCCGAACCGCTCATGCGCGCGCTTGAAACGCTCCTGCGCGGCATCATGGCGCGATGGAACATCGACCCCCGGCGGGTGATCGGCCATTCCGACATGGCCCCGGGGCGCAAGCACGACCCCGGAGCCCGCTTCGACTGGGTCCGCCTGTCCCGCATCGGGCTGGCGCTGCAACCGCAGCCGGCCCCCGAAACCCCGCCCGACCCGATCCGCTTCCGGCAGCTGGCCCGCCGCGCCGGCTTCACCGCCCCGTGCACGGATGCCGCGCTTCTCGCCGCCGTGCGCCTGCGCTTGCGCCCATGGGGCAGGGGGGCGCTCTGCCCCGCCGACATGGCGGCAGTGCAAGGCGCCGCCACCCGCCCGCCCGCCTGATCTCCCTTCATCTTGCCGGCAGGGTCTATACCAGCTCAGTGTCTGAGCGGTTTCATTCTGCACGATTTGAGCAGGGTCTTGTAG
>JALTNO010000392.1 GCA_027000645.1 Paracoccaceae bacterium
CCATGAGGTCGCCTCCACCGGCGAGGCAATCATCACGCAGACAGAGGACCCCGCCGGCCCCAACGGCGCGAACGACGCCTTCACCATCCGCGCCGGCTGCGACAAGGCCTTTGCCACCTGCCGCGACCGCTTCGCAAACGGGGTCAACTTCCGGGGCTTCCCCCACATCCCCGGTCAGGACACCGTCGTTCGCTACGCCGCCAAGGGCGAGGACAACGCAGGGGCCGTGCTGTGATCGGTGGGAACGCCCACAGCGGTGGGAGCGCCCATGGCGATAGGGCCGCTCGCATCATGCCCGCCCGCGTCGTCCGGGCCGCGCGGGGTTGGCTCGGCACGCCCTATCACGACCAGGCCTCGGTCAAGGGCATCGGCTGCGACTGCCTCGGGCTGATCCGGGGTGTCTGGCGCGAGGTTGTCGGTCCGGAACCGATGCCCGTGCCGCCCTATTCCCGCGATTGGGGCGAGGCCGGTCCCGTCGAGGTGCTGGCCGAAGCGGCACGTGCGGCGATGGTGGAGATTGCGCCCGCAGAGGCCCGCACGGGCGACGTGATCCTGTTCCGCATGCGTGCCGGCGCGATTGCCAAGCACGCCGGCATCCTGTCATCCCATGCCGCCCGGGGTGCGCGTCCGCACCGTTTCATTCACGCCTACGAGCGCACCGGGGTCATCGAGGAACCCCTGACCGATCCCTGGCGCCGGCGCATTGCCTTCGCCTTTCGTTTCCCCGTTTCACCGAAGACCTGACCCATGGCCTCGATCCTTCTTGCCTCCGCCGGCTCCGCGCTGGGCGCCTCGATCGGCGGTGGCATTCTCGGTGTGTCTGCTGCCACCATTGGCGGGGCAATCGGCTCGTTCGTGGGCTCGCTCGTGGACAGCTGGATCGTCTCGTCACTGGCGCCCGGCCAGCGGATCGAGGGCGCGCGGCTCGAGAACCTCACCGTCACCACCTCAACCGAGGGCGCGGTGATCCCGCGCGTCTGGGGCCGGATGCGGATGGGCGGCAACATCATCTGGGCGACCGACTTTACCGAGCATGTGAGCACCTCGACCTCGGGCGGCGGCAAGGGCGGCGGGCCGAAGGTGACGACCACCAGCTACAGCTACACGGCGTCGTTTGCCGTGGCGCTGTGCAAGGGGCCGATCTCGGGAATCGGACGGGTATGGGCCGATGGCAAGCCTCTGGATCTGAAGAATGCGACGTGGCGGCTGTATCTTGGCGACGAGGCGCAGCAGCCCGACCCGTTCATCGAGGCCAGGATGGGCGCGGGGAATACGCCCGCCTATCGCGGCACGGCCTACGTCATGTTCGAGGAACTCGACCTCACCCCCTTTGGCAACCGCATCCCGCAGCTGTCCTTCGAAGTGTTCCGGCCGCTGGTGGAGGCCGACACCGCCGAGGGCATGGTGCGCTCGGTGACCATGATCCCGGGCTCCGGCGAGTTCGTCTACGCCACAGAGCCGATCACCCGGGGCGCGGGCGGCTCGACGGCCTCGGAGAACGTGAACAACCAGACAGGCCAGCCGGACATCCTGGCATCGCTCGACAACCTGCAGGCGGCAGCGCCCAACATCGGGAGCGTGTCGCTTGTGGTTTCGTGGTTCGGCCTCGATCTGCGGGCCGGCGATTGCCGGATCAGGCCCGGTGTCGAGACGGCAACCAAGACCACCACGCCGAAGAGCTGGTCCGTGAACGGCGTGGACCGCGCCAATGCGCACCTGATCAGCATCGATGGGCAGGGCCGGGTGAACTACGGCGGGACGCCGGCCGACTTCTCGGTGGTGCAGGCGATCAGGGAGATGAAGGCGCGCGGGCTCAGGGTCACCTTCTATCCGTTCCTGCTGATGGACATTCCCGAGGGCAATTCCTTGCCCAACCCCTATTCCGACAACGCCGTGACGGTGGGCCAGCCGGCCCACCCCTGGCGCGGGCGCATCACCTGTTCGCCGGCGGCTGGCTTTGCGGGCACGGTCGACAAGACGGCCGACGCCGCCACGCAGGTGGCCGCCTTCTTCGGCAATGCGCAGGTCTCGGACTTCTCGGTTTCGGGCGAGACCGTCTCCTGGACCGGCGGCGCCGACTGGGGCTACCGGCGGATGATCCTGCACTACGCCCATCTGTGCAAGGCGGCGGGCGGCGTCGATGCCTTCCTGATCGGCTCGGAGCTGCGCGGCCTCACCACCATTCGCGACAGCGCCACCGGGTTTCCCGCCGTGACCGCCATGAAGCAACTGGCAGCCGACGTGCGTGCCATTCTCGGCTCGGGCACGAAGATCAGCTACGCCGCTGACTGGAGCGAGTACTTCGGGCACCAGCCAGCGGACGGCTCGGGGGACGCGCTGTTCCACCTCGATCCGCTGTGGTCGGACCCTGAGATCGACTTCATCGGCATCGACAATTATCTGCCGCTCAGTGACTGGCGCGACGGTATGGGCCACCTGGACGCCCAGGCCGGCTGGGTCTCGGTCTGGGATCTCGATTACCTCAGGGCCAATATCGAGGGCGGCGAGGGGTATGACTGGTTCTATGCCAGTGACGCCGATCGGCAGGCACAGGTGCGAACGCAGATCAGCGACGGCTTCTACGGCGAGCCGTGGGTGTTCCGCCCCAAGGACATGCGCAGCTGGTGGCTGAACCCGCACCATGACCGCC